>JAUNRL010000001.1 GCA_030535715.1 Bacillota bacterium | reverse complement strand
GGTACTGGAACGAAAGGTAGTGGACACCGGGATCTGCACAAACTGCGGCGCCTGCCAGGGGATGTGCCCTTACTGGAAATCCTTCAAAGGGCGCACCTTCGTGGATTACGACTGCGACCGGACAGAAGGCCGGTGCAAATATTTTTGCCCGAGGATGCCGGCGGATCTTTCCGCACTGCGCGAGACGATCTTCGGCGGCGACGGATGTGAGATCATCCCTGAACTGGGACCCTTCCGGGCCCTGTACCTGACCCGCGCGGCGGATCCTGCGATCCGCGCCCATGCGCAGCACGGCGGAACCATGACGGCTCTCGTGGAATTCGCGCTGGCCGAAGGGTTCATCGACGCGGCGGTTCTGTCAAAGGCCGGTAAGGCCGCCGGAACGCTGGATCCCGCGGGATGTCTGGTGACCTCCCCGGAAGAAGTGAGAAACTGCAGCGGCTCCAGCTTTCAGATTCCGCCGACCCTGGCGGTGCTCAATGAAGCCCTCGCGGCCGATGAGTACAAAAAGATCGGTGTTGTGGGAACGCCCTGCAAAACGCTGGCGGTCGCGAAGATGAAAGCAAAGCCCTACGCGGACAACGATAACCATGCGGACAATATCGGCATGGTCTTCGGCCTCTTCTGCGGCTGGGGCCTGGATTGGAAAGGCCTTGCGGCTTTCGGCGACGCCGGACACGTGGACATCCTTCCGGGTAAATATCACCGCATGGATATGGATGAACGCCGGGTGGATCTGGATGATGTCCTGCCCCTGGTGCAGAATGCCTGCAAATACTGCGACGACATGACCGCCGAATTTGCCGACATCTCTGTGGGCGGCGCCCGGAGCACCGAAAGCTGGGTGGTGGACAGAGGTTGGAACCAGTTCATCGTCCGGACGAAGAAGGGCCAGCAGCTGGTGGATCTGGCCCGGGAAAAGGGCGTCCTCGAATTCCGGTCTTTCGGTGACGAAGAGGCGGAAGCGGCCGCTGTGGATAAGCTGATTCGCGCCTCTGCGTCCAAGAGGGCGAAGGCACTGAAGCGGGAAGGATAAACCGCAAAGGGAAAGAAAGAGAGCCTGCCGGACAGTCCGCGGCTATTCTGCGCCGGGCGCCCTGGCCACGCCGCTTCGAACGGCCGCTTCGGAGACGGCAGCCGCTACGACTTCGCCAACCCGCGGATCGAAGGGCTTGGGAATGATATAGTCCGCGGAGAGCTCCTCCTCGGAAATCAGTTCGGCCAGAGCCCGGGCTGCGGCCAGTTTCATTTCATCGTTGATGTCGCTGGCGTGCGCATCGAAGGTTCCCCGGAAGATTCCGGGAAAAGCAACCACATTATTGATCTGATTTGGATAATCGGACCGCCCGGTGGATACCACGGCGGCGCCGGCTTCCTTTGCTTCTTCGGGAAAGATTTCCGGCGTCGGGTTGGCGCAGGCGAAGATGATGGGATCCCGGTTCATGGATCGGACCATGTCGCCGGACAGAAGCCCCGGCGCGGAGACACCGATGAAAACATCCGCCCCCACGAGGGCGTCCGCCAGACTTCCTTTCCGCATTTCCCGGTTGGTCACCTCTGCCATCTCTTCCTTGATCCAGTTCATGCCTTCCGTCCGTCCCTTATGGATGATGCCGCTGCGGTCGGTCATAATGATGTCTTCAAATCCTGCCGAGAGCAGGATTTTCGTGATGGCGACGGCGGCCGCGCCGGCGCCCGAGGTGACAATCCGGATTTTATCCCATTCCTTGCCCACCACCTTCAGGGCGTTGACCAGTCCGGCCAGAGTGATCACCGCTGTACCGTGCTGATCGTCGTGAAAGATGGGAATGTCACAGCGCTCCTTCAGCTTTCGTTCAATTTCAAAGCATCGCGGCGCGCTGATGTCCTCCAGATTGATTCCGCCGAAGGAACCGGAAATCTGGTAGACCGTCTCCACGATGGTGTCCACGTCCTGGGATTTCACGCAGATGGGGAAGGCGTCCACATCGCCGAAGGCCTTGAACAGCACGCATTTGCCCTCCATGACCGGCATGCCCGCCTCGGGGCCGATGTTTCCCAGCCCCAGAACCGCCGAGCCGTCGGTAATCACCGCGCACATGTTGTGCCGCCTCGTCAGGGTATAGCTTTTGGCCGGATCCTTCTGGACTTCCAGGCAGGGCCGGGCTACTCCCGGGGTGTAGGCGATCGACAGATCTTCTTCATTGCGCACGGAAACCGTGGAAATGATCTTGATCTTGCCCTTCCATTCCTCGTGCAGTTTCAGCGATTTCTCTCCGTAGTCCATAAGTCCTCTCACGTCATCCCTGCGCTAACGGCGGTATCATCAATGATTATACTCCCGCTGACACTACTTTGGCAATTGAAGAATAAGACACCGGAATCTGCGGGAGTTGCTTTTGCATTGTCACCGGCGGGAAACCGTGGTAGAATATTTCCCGGCACAGGCTGCTCTGGGCAGTCTGCAGGCGAAACGGAGGAAGGCAGACCATGAGCTATCGCGTTCGGCTGAACGTATTTGAAGGGCCCTTTGATCTCCTGGTGTATCTGATCGAGCATGCGCAGATGAGCATCTACGACATCAGAATCGCGGAGATCACGGACCAGTATGTGAAGTATATCAGCGCCATGCAGGAGGCGGACATCAATGTGTCCTCCGAATTTATGGTGCTTGCTGCCGAACTTCTGGAGATCAAGTCCAAGATGCTGCTGCCCCAGACGAGCATTGACGAAAACGGCACGGAGGTGCTGGACGATCCCCGGACAGAGCTGGTGGAGCGGCTGCGGGAATACAAGCTGTTCAAAACCATTTCCGAAATGCTGGAGGAACGTTTCGAGGAGGGCCGGGCGAAGCTAGAGCGACCCCAAGAGGATCTGTCCGCCTTTACCGGTGAGCCGGATGAATACCTATCGCTGGATATGGATCAGTTCCGGACGGCGTTTGAGATCTTCCTGCAGCGGAAAAAGAATCTGGAAGAGATCCGCGCCCACCACATCCGAACGGAAAAGCAGCGGATCACCACGGAGATCCGTATGGAAAACATCCGGACCTTCTTCCGGGAGAGGGAGCTGAAGGAAGCGGACTTCCGCGAGCTGATTCCCAATAAGAAGGATAAGTACGACGTGTCGGTCACCTTCGCCTCCGTGCTGGAGATGATGAAGGAGAACCGGCTGGACGCCCGGCAGAAGAGGCTCTTTGGGGATATTATTGTAAAGGCAACGGACCGGCTCTTTGAACAGCCGGCGCAGGAGTAACCATGTCAAGCAGAAAAATCATCAAATCGGCCATTGAATCCATGATGCTCATCTGGGGCGAACCCCTGGCGGCAAAGGACATTGCCGACATTTTCAATATCGAGAGGAAGGAAGCCTATGAATGCTGCCGGGAACTGATGGAGGAATACGAGCAGGAGGGCAGGGGCATCGTTATCCGTGAGGTCAACAGGGCCTTTCAGTTTACGACCCGTCCCGAGAACCTGCCCTACATTGAGCGGCTCTGCACGCCGGTGCGCCGGCGCCGGCTTTCCCAGTCCGCCCTGGAGACTCTGGCCATTGTCGCTTACCGCCAGCCGGTGACCAAAGGCGAGATCGAAGCGATCCGCGGCATCCGCTGCGACCGGGTCATGGAGGGTCTGGTGAAGAAAGGCCTGGTCCGGGAGGCGGGTCGATCGGACACCGTCGGCCGGCCGATCCTCTACGGAACGACCGATGAGTTCCTGAAGCAGTTCGGCTTCGAAACCATCAGGGAACTGCCGGACATCCGGGACATCGAGGGTCTGCTGGATGAGGAAGGCCCGGAAGGGGAGACGGACAGCGTAGTTCTGCAGCAGATTTCCCTGGACGAACTGGCGGCCGGAAAGACGGGCGCGGCATCGGAAGAGGACGCGACGAAAGCGCCGGAAGTACCGGAAGAGGAAGCGCCGGAAGAGGCGGTGTCGGAAGAGGACGCGACGGCCGGCGGCGAAGGCTAACCGGAGGGCTGTCTGCCCAGAGCATTGGCATCAGAATCGATGAGTGCCCGCTTCTGTTCGGGCCTCATTTTTTTAATGGCCGCTTCCCGTCTGAGCGCCGCGCTCCTGTCCGGGAGCAGCTCAAGATAGACGGGCTCCACCGGCAGACGGCTGCGGGTATACTTGCTGCCCCTACCCGATTGGTGGGCCTGCAGGCGGCGGCCGAAGTCGCTGGTCCATCCGGTGTACAGGGAACCGTCCCGGCACCGGAGAATATATACGCATGGCTGATGGCAAAGAGGTTCTGACATACGTTTATTGTACCACAGAATCCGAAACTGCCGGGGCGATAAAGCCGCCGCCGGCCATCGGAAAATGTTTTCCCGCCGGGGTTGCTTTTGTAGTATACTGGCTGTGTACGAAAGGAGAATCGCAAATGAACAAAAAGATTACTGACACCATTACCTATATCGGAGCCAACGATCACGAGATCGATCTGTTTGAGGGCCAGTATATCGTGCCCAATGGCATGGCCTACAATTCCTACGCCATCGCCGGCGACAAGATTGCCATCATGGACACCATCGACCGGCGCAAGACGGACGAATGGCTCCAGAACATTGAGGCCGCGCTGAAGTGCAGCACGCCGGATTACCTGATCGTGCAGCACATGGAGCCGGATCACTCCGCGTCCATCGAAGCCTTCGTGAACAAGTACCCGGAGGCCACGGTTGTGGGCAACAAGAAGACCTTTACCATGATTGGACAGTTTTTCCCGAAGCTGGAGATCGCCAGCAAGCTGGAAGTGAGCAACGGGGACACCCTGGATCTGGGCGGCCACGTGCTGAACTTTGTCTTTGCGCCCATGGTGCACTGGCCGGAGGTCATGATGACTTATGATTCCGTGGACAAGGTGCTGTTCTCCGCCGACGGCTTCGGCAAGTTCGGCGCCCTGGACGTGGACGAAGACTGGGCCTGCGAGGCGCGGCGTTACTACATCGGCATCGTCGGCAAGTACGGTTCCCAGGTACAGTCGGTGCTGAAGAAGGCAGCGGCTCTGGACATTCAGACTATCTGTCCGCTCCACGGCCCGGTGCTGACCGAGGATCTGGGCTACTACATCGGCCTGTATGACACCTGGTCCAGCTACGTGGCGGAGACCGACGGGATCTGCATCTGCTACACCTCCGTCTACGGACATACGAAGAAAGCGGCGGAAATGCTGCATGACCGTCTGGTCGAGCTGGGTGTACCTACGGTGGAAATCAGCGATCTGGCCCGCTGCGACATGGCCGAGGCGGTGGAGGATGCCTTCCGCTACGACAAGCTGGTTCTGGCGACCACGACCTACAACGCGGAGATCTTCCCCTTCATGAAGCAGTTCATCGATCACCTGACCGAACGGAATTTCCAGAAGCGCACCGTTGCCTTTATCGAAAACGGCAGCTGGGCGCCCACGGCCATGAAGATCATGAAGCAGGCCTTCGAGAAGTCAAAGGACATTATCTTCGCGAAGAACAATGTGACGATCCTGTCCGCCCTCAATAAAGAAAGCACGGAGCAGCTGATGGCCCTGGCCGACGAGCTGGCCACGGATTACATCAGGCCTCAGATCGAGGAGGATAGCAAGATCGACCCGAGCGCGCTGTTCAAGATCGGCTACGGCCTCTACGTGATCACCAGCAGCGACGGCAAGCAGGACAACGGCATGATCGGCAACACGGTGGCCCAGATCAGCAACGATCCCAGCCGTCTGATCGTCGGCATCAACAAAGCTAACTACTCCTGCGAGATCATCGAAAAGACCGGTGTGCTGAACGTCTGTACCCTGAACGAGCAGGCGCCCTTCCAGATCTTCGAGCATTTCGGATTCCAGTCCGGACGGGACGTGACCAAGTTTGCCGATTTCGAGCACTACGACAAGTCGTCCAACGGACTGCCCTACCTGAACAAGTACGCCAACGGCTACATGTCCCTGAAGGTCTTCGATACCGTGGATACGGGCAGCCACCTGATGTTCTTCTGCGACATTACCGAGAGTGCGGTCTTAAACGATGTGGACACCATGACCTATACCTTCTACCAGAAGAACGTCAAGCCGCGTCCTCAGGAAGAAGTCAGGGGCTGGGTCTGCGATGTCTGCGGATACGTCTTCGAAGGCGAGGATCTGCCGGAAGACTTCATCTGCCCGCTGTGCAAGCACGGCGCCAGCGACTTCACGAAGATGGGCTGAACAAAGCTGTGAACGCGAAAAAACCGGTCTGTTGTCTCACAGACCGGTTTTTCTGTTGTCAGGGGGATACGGTCGCCGGATCGGCGGTTACCGGTCACCGGAAGACTGTGCCAGGGCGCTTTCCTGCGCTTTGCGAAGCAGCTGGCAGAGCTGATCGGCGCAGGAGGTTTTTTTGAATCCGCAGGTAACGCCCTCCAGTTTTTCGCAGATCTGCTCTACGGTCCAGCCGTTCACCAGGATGGGTATGGCTTTGAGGTTGCCGCTGCAGCCGCCGGTGAAGGAAATGTTGGTTACGGTGTCTCCGTCAAGGTCAAAGGCAACGGAGGTGGGGCAGACGCCCCGGGTGGGATATTCGTAATGCATGCTGTCCTCGCTTTCTGTGGAGATGCTGTCCGGTGATGCGCCGGTTTGCTTCGCCGGAGGATTTCGGCCGGTCAGTTGCCGACGGCGTACTGAAGAACCTGGTTGGCCACAGAACCGGCCGCGTCGATTCCGGCGCCGCCCTTCTCGATCAGAACCACGAAGGCATAGGGGTGCTCTTCGTCATCCAGGAAGCCCACAAACCAGGAGTTGTCGACGCTCTGGCCCTCGACTTCCGCCGTGCCGGTCTTGGCACAGAGCTTCAGGCCCGGGAAAGCGCGTTCTCCGCCATAATGCTCCTGCACGTTGTTGGACATCATTTCCTTCAGGGATTCCGCCGTTTCCGGCTCAATCATCGTTTCCGTCCGGCTGGTGATTCTGGATACCTGCCTGTCCACCAGAGAGCGGGGATCCAGAATGTAGGGTATGACGGCTTCCCCGCCGTTGGCAATGGAACCGACGTAGACCATCATCCCGCAGGGATTGACCATGTCATGGTACTGGCCGATGCCGGTCCAGGCCAGATTGACGCCGCCCTCGGGGAAGTCGAAGGTGCCCGGGGCAGTCTGAATGCCGTTGATGTCGTAACTGTTCAGAAGGCCGGCTTTCGTGGTGTAGTTCTCCATTTCCACACCGCCGATCTTTTCGGCCAGTTTGCCGAAGAAGCAGTTGCAGGACACTTCCAGAGCCTCCTTCAGATCTACGGTGCCGTGAGCCTCTACGTCGGTGACCTTGTCGCCGTGGCCGTAGTCCGCCGATCCTCTGCAGTCGAACTGATAGGTGTAAGCATCGTCCAGTGTTTCGATGGCCGCGGCGGAGGTGACCAGCTTGAAGATGGAACCCGGCGCGAAGGTAGAACTGGTGAATTTGTTGATGTAGGTGCCGTTTTCCACCTTCTTCGGGGGATCCATCGGATCATAAGACGGACCGCTGACCAGGCAGAGAATCTCGCCGGTTTGATAATTATAGATGCCCACTACGCCGCTGTGCCCCTCCATGGCATCATAGGCGGCGCCGCACAGCCCGGCGTCCAGGGTCAGGTAAAGATCTTTGCCGGTGTTGTTCAGGGCATAGATACCATTGATGAAATCGTAGCCGATCAGCTTGTCCAGGAAAGCGCGGTTGGCTCCGGTAGCGATGTTGTTGCCTTTGTCTCCGGTAATGTGCATGCAGCCCGCGCGGACATCGAAGCTGTCATTGAAGACCATGCCATCCTTGGTATTGCGCATGAGCAGATCGCCGTGGCGGTCGTAAAGGGCGCCCTTGGCCAGCTTGCCGTTGGCGTAGACGTCCCGGTTGCCCTGAAAGGTGGCCCACTGGGTTCCCTCAGAGAAGTCACGGTAGATGAAGACACACAGACCCATGACCAGGATGACGGCCACAAGAAGACACATGATTGCTCTTCGCTCAATTTTCTTCATCGCTGATCGCCTCCAAAGAGATCTTCCAGAGTCAGGGGCTGTTCTTCCTCATCGTCCAGATAAGTTCGCACATTGATTTTTCCATGTATTTTCCGTTCGCTTTCCTCGAAGCTGCGGAAGAAAGCGTCGTCGTCCACGTTCCGGTAGGAAACGGAACGCGGCGGCTGTTTCTTCGTGACCGGTTTCTTCGCGGACCCGGCCGCCGCGGATTTCGCCGCGGGTCTGGAAGAAGCCTTCGCGGCGGAGCCGGCGGACTTCGCCTTTGCCGGTGCGGCTGCGGATTTCGGTGCCGGCTGTTTTGGCGCTGCTTTGCGGGCCGGCCGGGATTGCTTTTTTACCGCCGGTTTTGCCGCCCGCCTGCTGCCGGAGCTGCCGCCGCGCTTTGCCGGCTTCCGCCTCTTCGGCGCAGATTCATCTCGAATATCCTGCTGCATCTGTTCCCAGTAGCGCTGGAATCCTGGATCACGCTTCATCCGATCCGCCAGGGATTCGCTGCTGGCCGCCTCCATGCCGTCAATGGCGGTGAAAATATCCTCCGGATTCTGGAAGTCGCCCTCCGAGAGGTTATCCTTGTATTCACTCTTGCGGTCCAGACGGATCGCGAAGCTGGCATTCTGCCGGGTATCCGCCGCCTTCAGGAAGGCCAGCATGCCCCAAGTGGCGATTATGCTGGTGCCGCCGGCGGACACGAAGGGAAAGGTCACGCCGGTCAGGGGGAGCAGATCCACCGAACCGAAGACGTTGAGCATGGTCTGAAAGACCAGAAGCGTTGACGTGGAACAGGCGGCAATGCTGTAGTAGGTTGATCGGCCGGCCGCGATGGCCCGGAAAGCGAAGACGGCCAGGGTGATGATGCACAGCACCGCGAGAATGGCGATAATCAGACCCCACTCTTCGCCCAGCATGCCGAAGACCAGGTCGGTGCCGGCGCCGAAGAGACTGCCCAGGTTTCCCTCGCCCGCGCCCAACCCCGGCAGTCCGCCGCTGGCAATGGCGCTCATGGTCTGCACCTGCTGGAAGCCGCCGTCGGTGGGATCCTCCCAGACGTGCCCCCAGGTTTCAAACCGCGTGGCGATATATGGACGGAACCGGAGGACCATCATGCCCATAAGGCCGGCCGCACCGAGAATGAGAAAGAGCTTGGTGAAATCGCCGGAGCGCAGGAAGGAAATGATCAGGAAGGTGACAAAGAAGATGATCGCCGTCCCGAAGTCTCCCATCAGGGCCAGACACCCCAGGCAGAAAACGCTGAAGCCCATGAATTTATACAGACTCATCTTTTGCTGCAGTTCGTCCAGGGTTGCGGCGCCCACGTAGATAAAGGCAATTTTGACCAGCTCCGAAGGCTGGAAGGTGAATCCGCCCAGAGAGATCCAGTTTTGCGCGCCGTTGGCCGACATACCGAAAGCCAGATTCATCAGCAGCAGAATCACGCTGCCGGCCATAAAGAGATAGGAAACCCGCTGTGTTCGCTTCAGGTCCCGTAGATACCAGCAAAGGAAGAAGAACATGCCTACGCCCAGGCAGATGCAGATGGCCTGCTTGAGTACCCCCGAACCGGAGGAGGCGTAGGAATAGGACGCGGTGATGGCCAGGCTCAGCGTGCTGAGGAAAAAGGCAATCACCTCCATCTCAAATCCGTTGCGCCGGAACACCCGCATGGTGATCACGTAGGTCCACATGAGGGCGCAGACCAGAGCGAAGCCGGTCGTGATAGAAGGCGAGTAGCTGTCGCCCAGAGCCACCTGGAACTGGAGAACGGTCAGCACCTGGAAGATGGTCAGCATGACAAGGGAAGGCCAGGGAGAAACGGGACGGGAACGCCGTTTTCGTTTCTCCACGTTGGCCAGCCGTTCCCTCAAAGAGACCGGATAGAGCTCGAAATCCTCGCCGCCGATGGTCAGTTGATCGCCGCCCTTGATCTGCGTAGGCTCGGTGACCCGCACCCCGTTGATCAGGGAACCGTTGCGGGAGTTCAGATCATGGTAACGCCAGATGCCGTCGGAATCCCGGATCAGGGTGGCATGGCTGCGGGAGACGCTGGACAGGTTCAGGATGATGTCGCATCTCCGGCCCCGGCCGATCAGGTTTTCCCAGTGGGTCAGAGGCACGCTGGAGCCGTCAGGGCAACGCAGATAGGCCCAGATCTCCGAAGGATTGCGCATCTTCAGCAGGGACATGATCTGGTGCAGTAGAATCAGGGCCGCCAGGCCGACGCAGACCCACCGCACACCGGTCGTATAATATAAATTGATGAATTCCATAAGTGACGAATTATCCATTCCGTGTCTGTTCCTGTCTCCGTCAGTGTTCGTCAGTTTCGGTCGTCTGCCGTTCTCTAAATATGCTGCAGCAGGATCGCGTGCAGCGGAATGGTGACGATGCACAGCAGCGTCGTCAGCATAACGCCGGTGGAGGCAAAGGCAACGTCGCCTTTGTATCGTTCGGAAAAGATCACCGACAGCATGGCCACGGGCATGGCCGCCTGCATGACGATGACCGAAGCCAGAAGGCTTCCGGTGCCGATGGTCAGCTTCACGATCCCCAGCGCGATCAGAGGGAAGACGATCAGCTTGACCAGGCAGACCAGCCAGGCGGCGCCGCTGCTGAACAGATCCCGGATCCGCACGCTGGCTAGGTGGGAGCCCACTACGATCATGGCCAGAGGGCTGGTGATGTTGCCCATCCGCTCCACGGGAACGGCGATGATCTCCGGCAGGGTGATGCCGCAGATGTACAGGGTCAGGCCGATCAGCACGCCGATCAGGCAGGGGTTGATCAGGCTCTTCATGGTTTCCCGCAGATTCAGCTTCTCCTCCGAGGCGCCATTGCGGATCAGGGTGATGCCGATGGTGAACATGAAGATATCATAGGACGAATCGCAGAGGGCTCCGTAAAAGACCGCTTCCGATCCGAACAGGCCGTTCAGCACCGGCAGACCGATGAACCCGGTGTTGCCGAAAACCATCATAAAGGCGAAGATGCCGGCTCTTTCCGGCGGCAGCTTGATCAGAAGTGTGATCAGCTTCGAAACGATCAGCGCGGCGACCACAGCGCCGAAAAAGATCAGCACCACATATTTGCAGTTATTCAGGACGCGCATGGAGAATTCCATCTGCATCGCGGTGATGACCAGGCAGGGATAGGTGACGCAGGTGATCAGCGCGGACATGCCGGCCGTATGCTGCTTGTGCAGAATGCCCAGCCGGGTTACGATGTATCCGGGCAGGATGATGATGAAGGTTTTGGCAAGAGCCGTAATCATGTCTACGGTTGCCAGATTTTCCATGTGAAGCACCTCGCAGAATATCGGATGATAGGTATATACAATTATTGCACGAAATTGGGGAAAATGGTAGTATTAATCCGATGAATAATCGACCCATACCGAAAAACACTAAAGATTATGATCAGCCGATCATGAAGGTTTTTCTCAGCTATTTTCGGCCGCACTGGAAACTGTTCGTCCTGGATCTGTCCTGCGCACTGCTGGCATCGTGCATCGATCTGGCCTTCCCGCTGGCCGCCCGGCACGCCATGTACCACATGCTGCCGGAAAAAGCTTTCGAAGCTTTCTTCGTGATCATGGCGATTTTCGTGGCCGTCTTCTTTCTGAAGGCGGTGTTTCAGTATATCGTCACCTACTGGGGACATATGTTCGGCGTGCGGGTGGAGGCGGATCTTCGTGAGGATCTCTTCGTCCATATGCAGTCTCTGGATTTTTCTTTTTTTGATCATAACCGGACGGGACGGCTGCTCAGCCGGATGACCGGCGACCTCTTTGAGGTCACGGAATTTGCCCATCACGGGCCCGAGGATCTGTTTATTGCCCTGGTGACCATCGTGGGCGCGGTGATCATCATGTTCACCATTCAGTGGCGGCTGGCTCTTCTGATCCTCGTGCTGATCCCCCTGTTCCTGTTCATCGTGCTGCTCTGCCGCCGGAGGATGATTCGCACCTCCCGGCAGGTTAAGGCAAGGCTGGCGGAGATCAACGGGGAAATCGAAACGGGGCTTTCCGGAATCCGGACATCCAAGGCCTTTGTCAACGAGAGGGCGGACTACAACAAATTCGTCGACGCCAACGACGAATTCAAGACATCCAAATGCGAGAACTACCGGGCCTTCGGACAGTTCGCCTCATCCCTGGAATACTTCATGAGCATCATGCCTGTCGCCGTCATGGCCTTCGGCGGATGGCTGATCATGCGAGATCGCATGGATTACGTGGACATGATTACCTTCTATCTGTACATTGGGACATTCATCACGCCCATCCGCAAGCTGAGCAATTTCATGGAAACCTTTATGAATGGCTGGGCGGGGCTGACCCGCTTCATCAGCATTATGCGGATGAAACCGGAGATCACGGACACGCCCGATGCCCGGCAGCTGACGGAGGTGGAGGGCAGCATCGACATGGATGATGTGTGGTTTACCTACGATGAAGAGAAGTATGTGCTCCGCGGCGTGGATCTGCACGTTAAGCCGGGAGAAACGGTGGCCATCGTCGGTCCCTCCGGCGGTGGCAAGAGTACGCTCTGCCAGCTGATCCCCCGTTTCTACGATGTGGAAGACGGAACGATCCGCATCGACGGACGGGATATCCGCGAATTGACGAAGGATTCCCTGCGGCAGGCCATCGGCATCGTGCAGCAGGATGTGTTTCTCTTTCCCGATACCATAAGGGAAAACATCCGCTACGGCCGGCTCGATGCCACGGAGGAAGAAATCCGGGACGCGGCTATCAAAGCAGAGATTTACGATGATATCATGAAGATGCCCCACGGCTTTGACACTTGGACGGGGGAGCGGGGAGTGCGGCTTTCCGGCGGGCAAAAGCAACGGATATCCATTGCCCGGATCTTCCTGAAAAACCCGCCGATCCTGATTCTGGACGAGGCCACCTCGGCGCTGGACACAGTGACCGAATCCCGTATCCAGGGCGCTTTTGACAAACTGGCGGAGGGAAGGTCGACGATCATCATCGCCCATCGTCTTTCGACGATACGCAATGCGCAGCGGATCGTCCTCATCGACGAGGGAGAGATCCGCGAAGAGGGCGCCCATGAAGAGCTGATGGCGCTGGATGGTCAGTACGCCCGGCTGTATCGCTACAGCACACAGTGAGGATCCGGCCGCGGTATCAGCCGGCATTTGTCGGCGGCATCACAAAACGGCGATGCCGACCCGACCCCATATTGGGGATGTCTGAAGAAAAAAATGAGGCAACCGCCCCATAGAAATGACGATACGACCCCAATGAAACCAGGGAAAGTGGAGGAGAAACATGTTATATGGCGAGGAAAACAAAGCGAAACTGAGAAGCATGGCTTTCGGCTACGGATCGAAAGAGAAGGGATCGGTCATTCCCAAATACCGACTCAACGAGGAGTCCATCGATCCCGACGCGGCGAAAGCGCTGGTCATGAACCAGCTGCTGGACGAAGGGAATTCCCGGCTGAACATGGCCACCTTCTGCCAGACCTACATGGAGAAGCAGGCGGTGGAACTCATGGCCGAGACCCTGGACAAGAACGCCATCGACAAATCCGAGTATCCCCAGACGGCGGAACTGGAAAACCGGTGCGTCAATATTCTGGCCCACCTGTGGAACGCGCCGAAGAAGTCCGACTATCTGGGCACCTCCACTGTGGGTTCCAGCGAGGCCTGCATGCTGGCGGGCATGGCCATGAAGTTCCGCTGGCGGAACCGGGCGAAGGAATGCGGCACCGACGTGAACGCGAAGAAACCCAACCTGGTCATGAGTTCCGCCTATCAGGTCTGCTGGGAGAAGTTCTGCGTCTACTGGGATGTGGAGCTGCGTATCGTTCCGGTAACCAGCAGCAACATGACCTTGGATCTGGATACGGTCATGGACTACGTGGATGAGTACACCATCGGCATCGTGGGGATCATGGGGACGACCTATACCGGCGAATATGATGACATCAAGACCCTGAACTTCCTGGTGGACGGATACAACAGAGCTCATGAAGGCGGCCACGAACTGGTCATTCACATCGACGGGGCCAGCGGCGGCATGTTCACCCCCTTTACCGAGCCGGAACTGGAGTGGGATTTCCGTCTGAAAAACGTGGCGTCCATCTCCACCTCCGGTCACAAGTACGGGCTGACCTATCCCGGTGTTGGCTGGGTGGTCTGGCGGAGCAAGGATTTTCTGCCCGAGGAACTGATCTTCCGGGTCAGTTATCTGGGCGGTGAGATGCCCACCATGGCTATCAACTTCTCCCGCTCTGCGAGTCAGATCGTGGGACAGTATTATAATTTCCTGCGCTTCGGCCGCCAGGGCTACAGCCACATTCACCTGAAGACCCAGGAGATCGCCACCCTGATCGCTGATCGTATTGAGCATACGGGATTGTTCGAGCTGTACAATACTGGCTCGAGGATGCCCATCGTATGCTACAAGCTGAAGACGGATGCCGAATACAAAGACGGCACGAAGGTGGTCTGGAATCTCTATGATCTGTCCGACCGGCTGCGCATGCACGGCTGGCAGGTTCCCTCCTATCCGCTGCCCGACGGGGCGGAGCAGATCACGGTCCAGCGGATCGTCTGCCGGGCGGATCTGACCTTCAACCTGGCTGAAGCCTTCGTCATGGACTTCCTGGAGTGCCTGGGCGATCTGAAGCACGCCCACGTGCTCTGCAACGAAGAGAAGACCGGAACTTACGGATTCACCCACTGATGACTGCCGTCATTCGGAAAGAGGAAACGGCCAGCACGGAGGTAGTGGCCGCGCCGCGGAGAAACAGCATGAGCGAAAACATCTTTGGTCGGACGGAAATGCTCTTTGGCCGCGAAGCCATGGAAAAACTGGCCTCCTCCCGGGTGGCGGTTTTTGGTCTGGGCGGAGTCGGCGGGCATGCCGCGGAGGCTCTGGCCCGTTCCGGCGTCGGGGCCCTGGATCTGATCGACCATGACCGGGTGAGCATATCCAATCTTAACCGGCAGATTATCGCCACACACAAAACCCTGGGACAGTACAAGGCGGACGCAGCAGCGGATCGGATCGCGGACATCAATCCCGGCTGCCGGGTCACGGTGCACCGGGTGTTCTATCTGCCGGAGATGGCGGATCGCTTTGATTTCCGGAACTATGATTATGTGGTGGATGCCATCGATACGGTGGCCGGCAAGCTGACCCTCATTGAGGCAGCGAGAAGAGCGGGCACGCCGATCATCTGCAGCATGGGCGCCGGGAACAAACTGGACGCGTCGGCTTTTCGGGTGGCGGACATCTACGAGACGTCGGTCTGTCCTCTGGCCAGGATCATTCGGCGGGAGTGCCGCCGGAGGGGAATCGAATCTCTGAAGGTGGTATATTCTGCGGAGGAGCCGCGAAAACCACCGCAAGAGGTGCGGGCGCCGGGCTCCGTTGCCTTTGTACCGGCGGTGGCGGGACTCATCATGGCCGGCGAGGTGATCCGCGATCTGGCGGGTGTCTGAAGGCGGCCGCATTGAAAAACTGCGCGGCAGATGTTATCATGAAACAGCGCGGAGGACGGCATGATACTGATCAAGGAATTTGAATTTGACGCGGCCCACAACCTGATTCATTACCATGGCAAGTGCGAGCGGCTTCACGGCCACACATACAAGCTGGTGGTCAAACTGAAGGGCGAGCCCGGCAGCGAGGACATGATCTTCGATTTCACGGCGCTGAAGCGGCTGGTGAAGGAGCAGATCCTGGACGAGTTCGACCATCACTACATCAACGACTTCATCGAGCAGCCGACGGCGGAGAACATCGCGGTTCATATCTGGAACAGGCTGGAGCCGCTGGTTAGGACGGACAATGCCCGTCTTCATGAGATTGAGGTCTGGGAGACGAAGACCTCGGGCGTCGTATATAACGGAGCGTAGGGGAAAAGGCAGTCCCGCGCGGTCAGGAATCGAAAGGAGAAGCGACGCGGATCCGTCAGGGAAATTCATCCCGTCATCTGAAGAGGCGGGATCCCGTGTCAGGACGATTTGATGAAAGATGTACAGAACGAAAAAGACAGCCGCAATATCTACCTGCATCAGGTAGGGATCCGCGGACTCAAATACCCGGTACTCATCCGTGACCGGAAGGGGCAGACGGTTCCCGTGACCGGTGAGGTCAGTCTATTCGCCGACCTGGAAGGCGACCAGAAGGGGACGCACATGTCCCGGTTCGTGGAAGTGCTGACCAGATACCATCAGATGGATCTGAAGACGATCCGTCATTTGCTGGAGGCGATCCGGGAGCGCCTGGAAGCAGAGAACAGCTTCTGTCGGATCGACTTCGATTACTACATCTGGAAGAAGGCGCCGGTGACCGACGGCGGAGCCTACCTGGCCGTCGGGGTGGAATACAACGGGGCTCTGCGGGGGGACGAACTGGATTTTGAAATGACCGTGCGTACGCCGGTGACGACCCTGTGTCCCTGCTCGAAGGAAATCTCCGATTATTCCGCGCACAACCAGAGGGCCATCGTGTCCATTACGGTGCGGACCGACCGGTATATCTGGATTGAGGATCTGTGCCGGATTGCCGAGGAGGCTTCCTCCTGCCCGGTCTACTCCCTGCTGAAGCGGCCTGATGAAAAACACGTGACGGAGAAGGCTTACGACAATCCCCGGTTCGTGGAGGATGTTGCCCGGGAGGTGAAGATGCAGATCGACGGATTAGGGGGCGTGAAGAGTTACGTGGTCGAGGTGGAGAGCATGGAGAGCATCCACAACCACTCGGCCTATGCCAAGGTCGAAGGTGTGCGGTAGCTTTGCAGCGGCCGTTGGGAACGGTGTACCAGACGGCCCTGTCCTATCAGTTCAAGTACACGACCAGGACGGAGCAGGTGTTCATTTTGCATCTGATCAAAGCGGCTCTGGCCCGGGGCAAGAGGGCGGAAGAGCTCAGCGGGGCGGTCGAACCCCATCTATCTGAACAAAATCAAGTCCTACGCGGACGTCAAATACCGCAAGTGCCGGCTGCTGATCCGGCTGCGAGAGGAACGTAGGGCACTGAAGGAGCCGCGGGAGCCGGCTCCGGCCGAAAAGCCGGAAGTCCCGAGTGTGCCGAAAGAATTCGAACTGCCGGAGAAGCCGGTTTCGGATGAACCGGAGCGGCCTGCGCCGGCGATCCGCGTTTACGACTCGGATCGGGATGACGGTTGAACAGCGCGAAACTTGCTTCCCCTGCGGACCCGAGTGGAAGACAATCGAATACGGCGAACAGAAAACGGCTGTTGCAGGTGACTGCAGCAGCCGTTTTCCATCATCGTTATCATTTATTTTCAGTAGGAGGTTGGTGGCTGGAAATGATGGTGATGAGGGGCCGTGGTTGGTGGTTGGGGAATGAGAAGAAGTGTTTGGTTTTGGTCCGGCCCCCGCTATTCATTTCCCAGCGCGGAAGATGGTCTCCCTTGCTGTGACCATATATTAACAGAGAAATATGCCGATTCTGCGGAGCGAATGTGAAGATTATCTGAAGAGAATATGTTGATGAGGGGAAAACAGTCGGTAGAATCGGCGGATCGGGTCACAAAACAGATGGCGGATCGGGTCGCGGGCGGTTGACAATCGCGCGCAACAGGGTTACAATTGCGCCGTGAGTTTACGATCGGATATCCGGGTTTACAATGAATCGCGGACAAGCAGAGAAATGAGGGGAAACATGGCCGGAAGAGTCAGAGATGCCGTACTGACGAAACTGCAGAGCACCAGAGGAGAGTATCTGTCCGGGGAAAAGCTTTCCGTTCAGCTGGGCGTGTCCCGGGCCGCGGTCTGGAAGGCAATCCGCGGCTTGCGGGAAGAAGGTTACCCCATTGAGGCGGTGACCAACCGGGGATATCTTCTGCCCGAGATCCCGGAGGCGATTACGGAAGAGGAAATCCGGCGGTATCTGCCGGCCAGATACCGGGACAACGGGCTGTATCTGTACGATGTGGTGGATTCCACCAATATCCGAGCCAGACAGATTGCGGCGGAAGGAGAACAGGTCCACGGAAGCACGGTCGTTGCGCTGCAGCAGACCGGAGGCAGGGGGAGGCTCGGACGAAGCTTTTTCTCCCCGAAGGAAGGCCTGTATTTCAGCATTATCGTGAAGCCGGACTTCGATCTGCGCCGATCCGTTCTCGTCACGGTGGCTGCCGCTGCCGCGGTGGCCGAAGCCATTGAAAGCGTCAGCGGACAGGAAGCGCAGATCAAATGGGTCAATGACATCTATGTCGGTGGGAAAAAAGTCTGCGGCATTCTGACCGAGGGCATCACGGATTTTGAGAGCGGGCAGATCGACCATCTGGTTATCGGCATCGGCATCAACACGACAACGAAGGGCTTTCCGAAGGAACTGAAGGACATTGCCGGTGCTGTAGAAGGAGAGTACAGCCGTCCCGCCCTGGCGGCAGGGGTCATCACCCGGGTTCTGGATTATCTGGCGCACCTTGAAGAGCGGAAGTACCTGATGATCTACCGGAGGAAGAGCATGCTCATCGGAGAGGATGTGCGGGTCTACCGGGGCGTGTACCGGCAGAATCCGGAAGCGGAAATGGCCGGCCGGCCGGCAAGGGTCGCCGGCATTGACGAAGACGGCGGGCTGAAAGTTATCTATACCGACGGCACGAAGGAGACGCTAGTCACCGGCGAGGTGACCATCCGGCGGAGCGGGGTGAAATAAACCGCATCGAAGCGCAGAGAAAGGAGCATCGACAGGACAGAAAGAAGCGATCTCCGCGGCGTCCGGGAAGGTCGAATTGAGACTGACAACAGGAAAGGAACAAAAAACAATGACAACGCAGGATATTGGCAGAAACTATTCCAAGACCACAGCTCTTGTTCTCTGCGGGCTGTTCGCCGCCCTGATGGCGATCTGTTCCTATATCTCCATCCCGCTGCCGTTCACGCCGATCCCGGTCAACCTGGGTGCCTTGGCCGTCTTCCTGGCCGGCGGCCTTCTGGGAAAAAAATACGGCTCCGTAAGTCTGGCCGTCTGGGTGCTTCTGGGCGCTGTGGGCGTGCCGGTATTTGCCGGGTTCCGCGCCGGCCTCGGCGTGCTGGCCGGACCGACGGGCGGCTACATCGTCGGCTACATCGTGGCAGCGTTCCTCATCGGATTGCTTTTGGAAAAAATCCTGCGTCCCGGACAGAGTCACGGCCGGCAGATGGCCCTGTGTGCCGGTGCGGAAGCGGCGGGGCTTTTCATCTGCTACGTTCTCGGCACGGCCTGGTTCACCATCAGTACGGGAACGGGCATATGGGCGTCCCTGATCGCCTGCGTGCTCCCCTTCCTTCCCGGCGACGCACTGAAGATCGCCGCCGCCGCGATACTGATTCAGAAACTGAGAAGGCTGCTGTAGGTACAAAGGCAACGCCATCGTCGGCCCTGCCGGCACCGGCAAAACCACCATCGTCAGACGGATGATGTGCTTTTACGAGCTGAACGGAGGCAGTATTTCCGTGGACGGCCGGAATATCCGTGACTATACCCGTTGGTATAACAGCCAGTTCGCCAACGCCTGAAGATCCGTGCAGATCAAGACCCTTCATGAACAGCAGTCTCAGATCCGAGCATGACGCGACATGGTATGGTTCCGGCTTGTATCTGAGAAAATGCACAAATAACAAAAATCAAGTCTCAAAAGACACCCGATCCGTGGTACAATAATAAGGATAGATTTCCGGACGAAACCAGCGCGGCCCGGAGCCGCTGATCAAAGGAGTGAAATCAATGAAAAAAAGAACGCCGATCTCATCCATCATCCTGTACATTTTCGGGATCATCTTTCTCATCATTTCCGTCTTCATGCTGGTGACGGCATGGCAGTACACCAAGTTGTACCTGGCCTCCTATGAGACAACCTTCGCGGAGATGTGGTCCAATTCGGTTCAGTATATGATTGAGAAGTTTCTGCCCTACTTCGCGGCAGGGGTGATTTGTATCGGAATTGGAAAGGCAATCAGTGTCTTTGTCAGAGGGCAGGGCGTCTTCATTGGTGGCGGAGCGGCTCCTGAGGGTGATGACGAAACGGCGATCCGGTTGAAGGAACTGCGGGAAGTCGGCAGCATTAAGCTGGAGGAAATGGAGCGCCGCGAAAAGGTTCGTCTGGATGATGTCCGTGAGGACATCATCCGCGACATGGCGGTGCACAAACTGCAGCGGGAAGCCAGGGAGGCGGAAATCATCAGCAAGCTCAATGCCATGGGCGAGATGATGGGCTTGAACATGGACGATGTTTATGCGAGAGCGGACATTCCGGTCGTCGCGGCGGCGGAGGAAGCCGCTGCGGAGGAAACGGACAAGCTGACTGGTGATCCGACGCTGGAAGAATTGATGAAGGAAGAACCGGCAGCGGAAGAGCCTGCGGAGGAATTGTAAGAGACGGCGGCGGAAAAGGATGCCAAAGTTGAAGCGGCGGAACCGGCGGCGGAAGAGCCTGCGGGGGAGCCGGAAGAGCCAACGGAGGTGTCCGTCGAGGAAATGGTCGAAGAATACCAGACGTCGGAAGAGTCACTGACTGAAGAAGAAGAATACCCGGAGGAACCGGCGATCCTTTCGGAGGAGACGGCGCAGGACAGACTCTGGTTTTCCCAGCCGGTTGAAGTGATCGGCAGCGTAGATTATGTCGAAACAGAGGAAGAATATGAACCTGAAGACCTTCCTGTAGAGGAAGCCGAACCGGAGGAGTTCGTGGAGCAGGCGGACGAGCTGACCGAAGAGTTCGTGACGGAGGAAGCCGCAGAAGAGTATGCCGGGGAAGAGCGCTCCATAGAGAGTGAGCTGGCGGAGCAGTTCATCAACGGAGAAGAGATCGAATCGGAGGCAACGGATGATCTGGACGAAGACGGTTCGGAAGATCAACCGGAAGAAACTGCGGAGGAAGCCGCAGCCGAAGAAGCGGATGAAAAACCGGCTGAAGAAGCCGAAGAGCCGGAGGAAGAACGGGCGGAGGAATTCCAGGCGGTTGCGGATGCGGCGGAGATTGCCGAAGAAATCAGCGAAGCTGCGGAGGAAATCATCGAAGACGCGGAATCGGCGGAAGAAGAGGCGCCGAAAGAGAAGAAAGGATTCTTCCGGAGATTTTTCGGATAAATGCGGAGCATGGCATGTTTGACAAACTGGATTTTATCAGGGAAAAATATGAAGAGTTGTCGAAAAAAGTTTCCGATCCGGCGGTGATCGGCAATCAGCCGGTCTGGCAGAAGTATGTCAGGGAGATGGGGGAGATGGAACCCATTGTCAGGAAGTACGGGGAGTACCGTAAGGCCAGGGATGGAATCACGGACGCGAAGGAGATTCTGGAAGATGGTGACGAGGAAATGCGCGAGTTGGCGAAGATGGAACTGGCCGAACTGGAGGAAACCATTGAGGAACTGGAAGAGGAGCTGAAGGTTCTCCTTCTGCCGAAAGACCCCAACGATGAGAAGAACGTCATTCTGGAGATTCGCGCGGGGACAGGCGGGGAAGAAGCGGCCCTCTTCGGAGCGGATCTTCTTCGGATGTACACCCGGTATGCGGAACGGAACCGCTGGAAGACGGAACTGATGGAAATCAACGACACCGGTTTGGGCGGAATCAAGGAGGCGGTTATGCTGATCAAAGGCAGAGGCGCCTATTCCCGCCTGAAGTTTGAAAGCGGAGCCCATCGGGTTCAGCGCGTTCCGGAGACCGAATCCAGCGGACGGATTCACACGTCCGCGGCAACGGTTGCCGTGCTCTGGATCCCAACGACGTGCGCGTGGATGTATACCGGGCGTCGGGAAACGGCGGGCAGTGCGTCAACACGACAGACTCGGCGGTTCGGCTGACCCATGAGTCCACGGGACTGGTGGTCACCTGTCAGGATGAGAAATCCCAGATCAAGAACAAAGACAAAGCATTCAAGGTTCTGAAGGCCCGGCTTTACGATCTGGAAATGCAGAAGCAGCAGGACGAGATCGCCGGTCAGCGGAAGAGCCAGGTGGGGAGCGGTGACCGCAGCGAGAGGATCCGCACATACAACTTCCCCCAGGGAAGGGTGTCCGATCACCGGATCGGCCTGACTCTGTATAAACTGGAACAGTTCCTGGATGGAGATATCGACGAGGTGGTCGATGCCCTGATCACCAACGATCAGGCGGAGAAAATGAAGGCGTTTTAAGCAGGCCGGCAGCCCGCTGAAGCCGGAGGCACCAGGGGATGCGCGCGCAGACAGAGGAAATAATGAACACCCTGAAACTGACAACCGAAGAAAAAGACATTGAAATCGCGGCGCGGATCATCGCCCGGGGCGGATTGGTTGCTTTCCCCACGGAAACGGTCTACGGACTGGGAGCCAACGCTCTGGATGAGGATGCTATCGCCGCTGTTTATGAAGCGAAAGGACGGCCCGGCGACAATCCGATGATCGTCCATATTGCGCGGGCCAGCGATATCGGACAGCTGACGCCCATGCTCAACGCGGACATTGTGGCCATGATCGAGAACTTCTGGCCGGGGCCGCTGACCATCGTGGTCAACAAGAAACCCTCCGTTCCGAACCGGACGACGGGCGGACTGGATACGGTGGCCGTGCGGATGCCTGACGCGAAGCCGGCGCTGGATCTGATCAATCTGGCGGGAGTTCCCATCGCCGCGCCCAGCGCGAACCTGTCCGGAAGCCCCAGCCCAACCCGGGCGAAGGATGTGATCGCGGATCTGGACGGACGAATCGACGCCATCATCCAGGGAGAAGACTGCCGGGTGGGTATTGAATCCACGGTTCTGGATCTGACCGCGGAGGAGCCGACGATTCTGCGGCCGGGGATCATTACCGCCGAAAGCATAGAAGCGGCGCTGGGAAAACCGGTGAAGTATGATCCGTCGCTGAAGGAGGCGGCGAAGCACGTTCAGCAGGATCCGGCGGCCGGTGTGGGCGAAGCAGATTTTCAGCCCAAATCGCCGGGGATGAAATACCGGCACTACGCGCCGAAGGCGGATATGCTGGTGGTCGAGGGGCAGCGTGACCGGGTGAAGGCGGAGATCGAACGGCTTCGCGGACTGAATGAGAAGCTGGGCAACCGGGTAGGGATCATCCTCTTCGAGGAGAAGGCGTTTATTGAAGCGGCTCATGATTTTTTCTCACGGCTGCGGGATCTTGACCGGGAAGGGGTGGATCTGATTCTGGCCGGCGCGTTGAGTGACACGGACGGCGTAGGATTTGCGGTTATGAACCGCATGCTGAAATCAGCCGGATACAATATCGTCAGAGTGTGATCGATCCGGAGGGGGTTGGAAAGGAAAGGACAGACAGATGATCATAGCTATTGCCAGCGACCACGGCGGATATTCGCTGAAAGAGACCGTGCGAAAGTATCTCGCTGCGAGAAAAGACCTTAACGTGGTGGATCTGGGAACGGATTCCGAGGAATCGGTGGATTACCCGATCTACGGGAAAGCCTGCGCTGAGGTGGTGGCCAGCGGCAAGGCGGATCGGGGCATCGTGATCTGCGGAACGGGCATCGGCATTTCCATTGCGGCCAATAAGGTGAAGGGAATCCGCTGCGGGCTCTGCACCAGTACTGAGATGGCAGAGCTGACGAGAAAACACAATAACGCGAACATGCTGGCCATGGGAGGGAGAACTACGAATCCCGAACTGGCGCAGGAGATCACGAAGGTCTTCCTGGATACTGAATTCGAAGGCGGCCGACATAAGCGTCGCGTCGATATGCTGGACGAGATGTAAACAACGCCGAAAGGCGAAGTATAAACCCAAGTATCAAAGGAAGAAAGGAAGAGAAACATGGGAAAGGTATACGTTTTCGATCATCCGTTAATTCAGCACAAGACGGCGATCATCCGGGACAAAAACACGGGAACGAAAGACTTCCGCCAGCTGGTGGGAGAGATCGCGATGCTGATGACCTATGAATCCTCGCGTGACTTGCCTTTGGAAGACGTAACCATTGAAACGCCAATCTGCCAGACGACAGCGAAGATGCTGAAGGGTCAGGACGTGGCCATCGTTCCGATCCTGCGGGCAGGACTGGGTATGGTGGATGGTATTCTGCAGATCATCCCCAACGCCAAAGTCGGACATGTGGGCCTGTACCGGGATCCGGTAACGCATCAGCCCCATGAGTATTATTGTAAGATGCCGGACGATCTGGACAAGCGGCAGATCTTTATCACCGATCCCATGCTGGCGACCGGCGGCAGCGCAGTGGCGGCCATCGATTTCGTCAAGCAGCGCGGCGGTAGAGATATCATCTTCATGTGCCTGATCGCGGCGCCTGAAGGGATTGAGGCTCTGCAGAAGGCCCATCCGGACGTAGCCATCTTCATCGCGGCCAAGGATGAGCGCCTGAACGAGAACGCCTACATTGTGCCGGGCCTGGGCGATGCGGGTGACCGGATTTACGGCACGAAATAGAGGAATGGCGAAAAGGCAATGCAGGTTGTCTGCAGCATGAGAAACAGGGAGGACATGAATGAACGCTGGTTTGATTCCCGACAATGTCAGCAAATGCGACAACGCATATGATGTACTGAAAGAAAGAGGCTTTATTGAGCAGTCCACGGATAAGGATAAGATCCGGGAATTGCTGAAGAACGAAAAGGTCAAGTTTTATATCGGGTTCGATCCGACGGCGGACTGCCTGCATGTGGGTCATTTCATGCAGGTCATCATCATGATGTATATGCAGAAATTCGGCCACACGCCGGTCGTGCTCATCGGCGGCGGCACCGGCATGGTCGGCGACCCGTCCGGCAGGACGGATATGCGCCAGGTTATGAGCGTGGAGACCATCGAGCATAACTGTGAGCGGTTCAAGCGGCTCTTTGACCGGTTCCTGGAGTTCGATGAGGAGTGGGAATATGCAGGCAACGAAGGCGTATACACCCCCGGTCACGAAACCAGGACGCCGGAGCCGGGCAAGGCCATCGCCGTGAACAATGCCCGCTGGCTCAGACCTCTGAATTACATCGACTTTCTGCGGGAGATCGGCTCCCTGTTCAACGTCAACACCATGCTCCGGGCGGAGGCCTTCAAGCAGAGGATGGCCCGCGAAGGCGGCCTGACCATGTTCGAGATGAACTACATGCTGATGCAGAGCTACGACTTCCTGGTCATGGCCCGGGACTTCGACGTAAAGATCCAGTTCGGCGGCAACGATCAGTGGTCCAATATCATCGGCGGCGTCGACCTGACGAGAAAGAAAATCGGCAAGGAGGTCTACGGCATGACCTTCTCCCTGCTGACCAACTCCGAAGGCAAGAAGATGGGCAAGACCGCCAAAGGGGCTCTGTGGCTCGATGCGGACAAGACCAGCCCCTACGAGTTCTACCAGTACTGGCGGAATGTGGCGGATGCGGACGTGAACAAGTGCCTGCGGATGCTGACCTTCCTGCCCATGGAAGAAGTGGAACACCTGTCGGCGCTGAAGGATCAGGAGATCAACCGGGCCAAAGAAATTCTGGCTTTCGAGGTGACCAAGTTGGTGCACGGTGAAGAGGAAGCCCGGAAAGCGCAGGATGCGGCCAGAGCGGCTTTTGGCGGCGGAGCCGGAGGCGGCGCGGGCATGGACAATCTGCCGGTGGAGGAATTTGCCGAAGCGGATCTGCACAGCACGGACAGAGAAGGCAACGAACTGGGCGGACTGGGCGTCGTGGCCTTCATCAGACAACTGGGACTGGTGCCTTCCAACCGGGAAGGCTTCATGACCATCGAACAGGGAGGTCTGAAAATCGATGGCGAGAAAGTGATGGACAGGAAGATGCTGATCACGCCGGAAACCTTCGCCGGCTCCGGGGATCGGAAAATTCTGGTGGAAAAAGGAAAGAAAAAGAAAATTGTCGTCCGTCTCGTTTAGAGCGGGCGACGATCCATTCATTGGCGCGGGTTACAGGCCGGTTACTTGATATATATAACAGTCGCGGTTGAGTCGGCGCTGTTTTCCTTTTCTGACTTTAACGTAGGTCTTGACGGTGACCTTCGTTCTCTTTTTTTTAGTGACAATTTTGTATTTGCCTTTGTATTTGCCCTTCTTGATCTTCTTTTTGGCCTGAACCTTAACTTTTTTCCACTTTTTCTTTTTCTTTACCGCCCAGCGGTACTTTTCCCAGTGAGCATAGTAGAAGCCGGCGTACAGCTGGCTGCCCTGATGGAACACATTCTCCAGTTCCATGGATCGGTTCAGCACCACGCGGGAAAGGTAGTTACCGTTCCAGTCGTATACGGACAGGAGGTTTTCCGGCACCCCCCGGCCGATGCTGTTGCAGACAACGATGTAGTTGTCGAAGGAATCCATCCCCTGATAGATCTGACGGTCCCACCGGCGGGGCTTCACATAACGCACCGGATGGAAGTTGGCGTCGAGGAAGACGAAATCCCGCGTTTCGTACAGCTGGATCACGTACTGGTTGTATCGCTCATTGTAGGCGATATTGTTGAAGCCGTTGTAGCCGCCCTTGCTGTTGATGCGATCCCAGTCAATGCCGGGAAGATTCTGCGGCAGCGAAATGTCCTTAACCTGTTCGATCGTCAGGGAATTGGGATTGATCACCGTCAGCCGCTTCCTTGCCGGCCGGGCGTTGGATACCACCAGCCGGTTTGTCCGGGTGTTATAGGTCATGTCGTTGCCATGATTGAGCGGCAGTGGGTTGGACACCTTCACGGTGGTCATGTCATCGCGCTTCAGCCGTACGACCTTGCACAGATCCTTTGATTGATGCCAGAGCAGGTAGTAGAAATACCCGTTGCCGTAGCACATACCCTGCAGGGTGTCGTAGCCGCCGACGGACTGTTCCGCCTCCAGCCGCAGGTTCACGTCTTTGCGGTCACGTTTGACGGAGTTCAGCTTCGCGTTGATATCGAGTCGCCCGCTGAGGTAAGGCCCCGTGGCGCTGGCGGGTTCCGTATCCAAAGGCAATACCAGCGTTGCTGCCATGATGAAAATCAGCCCGAAGGAAGCGAGCCGCCGCGGTATTCGTGTATGCTGTTGATTTCTGGCTTCGTTCATGATCCGGTGTTCCCTGTTTTCCCCTTCAAATTGTGTGCAGCAACATTATATATGGAGACAAATGGTAAATCAAGGAAAATCAACGCTGCCCGGAGAAAAACCTTTTGACATCACCTGCCGGAACGTGTAAAATATATCCGTGTCGCGTGAGCGGCGCGTGATTTTTTCGCGGAACCAGGCTGCCGGGAGACCGGCAAAGGCCGGAGGGTCCGTGACAGGCAGTTGCTGGATGTCGACCAGAGTCCGCTGCCCCGGCAAAGGACTTCAGTAGACAGAGCCGAAGACGTTCGCAGGTCGGATGGCCGGATCTGCGCAATTCAGTAGGCAGAAAGGAAAAGACATGAGTTCATTTATCGCAAAACCTCATGAAGTCGAGCGCAAATGGTATGTGATCGACGCCGAGGGAAAGAACCTGGGAAGAATGGCATCGCAGATTGCGGCGATTCTCCGGGGAAAGAACAAGCCGACGTACACCCCGCACGTTGACTGCGGCGACTACGTCATTGTCATCAACGCCGAGAAGGTTGCGGTGACCGGCAAGAAGAGAGAAGAGAAGATCTACAAGAGACACACCGGTTATCCGGGCGGCCTGCGGGAGATGACTTTCGAGCAGATGATGGAGAAGCATCCCACCGAAGTGGTTCGTCACGCGGTCAAGGGCATGATGCCCAACGGCAGACTGGGCCGGCAGATGTTCAAAAAGCTGAAGGTGTATGCGGGCCCTGAGCACAATCATGCTGCGCAGAAGCCGGAACCGCTGGACATTTAGGAAGGGAGGATTTGAACCATGGCAAAGACACAGTACTACGGAACAGGTAGAAGAAAATCATCCGTTGCCAGAGTCAGACTCGTCCCCGGCAGCGGAAACATCACCGTCAACAGGAAACCTCTCGACGAGTATCTGGCAATGGACATCGTCAAGAGAGAGGTAAAGAGACCCTTTGAGATCGCCGGATGCGAAGGCAAGTTCGATGTGATCGCCACCGTCAGGGGCGGCGGAACCACGGGACAGGCCGGTGCTCTGCGCCACGGTATCTCCCGGGCGCTCTGCGAGGCGGACAGAGAGGCGTACCGTCCCCTGCTGAAGGATGCGGGTTTCCTGACCAGAGACCCCAGAATGAAGGAAAGAAAGAAGTACGGACTGAAGAAGGCGAGAAGAGCCAGCCAGTTCTCGAAGCGTTAGTCAAACGGCGCTTCTGCAAAGACAACGAAACTGCTGCATCAATTGGTGCGGCAGTTTTTTGATCTGCCCTGCTCACTGCGCAACGGGTCGCGGAGAAGGCGGATCCGGGTGCCGACGTTTTCCGTGTACGAAAAATGAGAGCGCTTCGGGGAGGTGGCTATTTGTGCGGCGGAGCCATTTTTTTCAGTTTCCGCCGAACCAGGTAGTAATGGACGACGCCGATGCCGACGACTACCGGGGTCAGAAGCATGATGATGGCGCCCAGGGTGATGATCATCTGGTTGTTGACGAATTCGAACATGCCGATGCCGGCGGCCAGAAGGCCGATGGCCGTGCGCACGTAAGCCAGCAGGGTCTGGGAGTTGGCCAGAGCCGTCCGTTCCAGAGCCATCTCTGTCCGTTCCGTGGCCATGGCGGTGCGTTCCTCCGCCAGAGCCGTCCGTTCGCTGGACATTTCCGTCCGTTCATAAGCCATTTCATCCTGAGTCAGGCTCCGATCGATTTGCTTCTGATTCATCGCTGCTTATTCCTTCCATACCATATGCGGCTGCGGATAAGGTTCTGCATTGCGCGGACCGGCATGCTGCGTTCGGCGTCAGCGCAGGTAATCCCTGCGGATTTCCTTCTGGTAGGCGGCGAAGGCGGAAGGGATGGAGTAGACCTTCTCCAGCGCATCTCTGTCGGCGAGGAACAGCTTGTGGTCCTTCGGCTCGCCGCTGATGAACTCCCTCCACTCATCAGCCAGAACCTGATATCCCGTCATATGCCATTCCCGGTGGGTGAAGATATGTTTCGATTCAGGCAGCGCTTTGA
>JAUNRL010000207.1:328-1875 GCA_030535715.1 Bacillota bacterium | reverse complement strand
CTCATCGCCGGGCCGTCGGTCATGCTGGGGTATCTGGACATGCCGGAGGAAACAGCGGAGACGCTGCGCACACATGCGGACGGACTGACCTGGGCCTATACCGGCGATCTGGGCCGGATGGACGAGGAAGGGTTCATCTACTTTGCCGGCCGTATCAAGCGCATGATCATCTCCTCGGGATACAACATCTATCCCGCCCAGATCGAGAATATCTTCGATGCCCACGAGAAGGTGCACATGAGCTGTGCTATCGGCGTGCCGGACGACTACAAGATGCAGAAGCTGAAAGTCTTCGTCATGCTGAAGGAAGGTTTCGCGCCGGACAAAAAAACAAAAGAAGAGCTGTTCGATTACGCCCGGAAGAACATCGCAAAGTACGCCATGCCCTACGACATCGAGTTCCGGGAGACGCTCCCGACAACGCTGGTGGGCAAGGTCGCCTATCGAAAACTGGAGGAGGAAGAACTGGCTAAGCTGGGGATCGGAGAGGAGCCGGAAGAATAGGTACCTGTTATAACATCAGAAGTGCGATATCCGCGGCGGAAACGCCGTGGATATATTTTTCTATCCCGAGATTGTCCAGCCTTTGCGCCAGATGCGCATCGAGGGGAACGCCGCGCAGCGCCTGCGTCAGCTCCTGCAGATCGCCGCTCCCGAAGAAGTCGCCCGAAAAGCGGATGTCGGAAATGACGCCGTGGGCCACATCCATGTCCACGGTGACGAGGCCGCCGTCGAATTTCTGCTCGCGGCGAATGGAGTAGGCCCGGGTGAAACCGTAGTTCCAGTCCCAGGTCTCGTACTTCTCATGCATCAGCGCCAGGACGGCCGCCTGGTCGGCTTCGGTGAGCCGGTATTCCGTGACGTCGTTTTCGGCGTGGACCTGCTGCAGCAGCGTTCTCTTAAATTCCTCCATGGTGATCCTGCGGGGTGTGTGTTCGTTGATGGTGGTGACCCGGCTGCGGACGGATTTGACGCTCTTTGACGTGAATTTGGCGTCCCGTACCTGCAGGGAGCCCCGGACCCTGTCCAGGTCGGAGTCCAGCATGATGCAGCCGTGGTGGAGCACCCGGCCGTGTTTCGCGTATTGGGAATTGCCGGAGAATTTCCGCCCGTCCAGCACCAGGTCGTTGCGCCCGGTGAATTCCGCGTGCACACCAAGCTCTTCCAGCGCGCCCAGCACGGGCTTTACAAAGGCCTGAAAGTTGAATCGCGCGAACCCCGGCTGGTCCGTGATGAAGGTGAAGTTCAGATTCCCGCTGTCATGATAGACCGCTCCCCCGCCGGAGAGCCGTCGGGCCACACGGATCCCGTGGGCGTCCACGAATGCCTGATTGATCTCCTCGGCGGTGTTCTGGTATTTGCCGACGACGATGGTGTTCTCGTTCTGCCAGAGCATGAAATAACTCTCGCTTTGATCCATCTGTTCGAAGACGTACTCCTCGAGGGCGAGGTTGTAATAGGGATTTGTGCTGTGGGATTCGATATAGATCATCGGGATAAGCTTCCTTCGTTCATATTGATGACAGGGACCGGCCTGCCTTTGCAGC
>JAUNRL010000207.1:0-318 GCA_030535715.1 Bacillota bacterium | reverse complement strand
TCACAAGTATTACGGGAAGAAGTATTACTACAACGATGCCTACTAGTCCCAAAAAGGCTGCCCAGCCTTTGCGACCGGTGGACCAGGGGACGGTTCTATGGTACATGCAGAATGTACCATAGAACCGTCCCCTGGTACAACGCGTCCTTTGGTACAACGGCGGCGATTTTTCCCGGCCATCCGGCCCGCGCGGAATTGCAAAGCCTCCTGACCTGGGGTACAATTGAACCCATGAAGAACCAAGCCTCAACAAAAGTCATCCTCTTCATGCTGCTGCTGTATCTGATCTGGGGATTCAACTGGGTGGTCATGCGCGTC
>JAUNRL010000043.1 GCA_030535715.1 Bacillota bacterium | reverse complement strand
TTCGGGGACGGTGTTCAACAGGTTTTCGAAGCCATGCTTGAAATGGCCGCCGGGGAAGGATTTTTCGTGTGCAATCTGGACAACTTCGGCGGACACTTCGACTTCCCGGGAACCGGCGACGGGCTCGTTGGCATCGTCGGACACCTGGACGTGGTTCCCGAGGGGGACGGCTGGGACTTCGATCCCTACGGTGGCGAAGTCATCGACGGCTTCGTCTGCGGCCGGGGCGCCGAAGATGACAAGGGCCCGATCATCGCCTGCTTCTATGCCATGAAGGCGCTGAAGGAGGCCGGCTTCGTTCCGGATCGGACAATCCGGATGATTCTCGGTCTGGACGAAGAAACCGACTGGGATGGGATGAAGCATTACGTTGCCTTCGCGGACCGGCTGCCGGATGTGGGGTTCACACCCGACGCAGACTTTCCCGTCATCCGCGGAGAGAAGGGCTTTTTGGTCTTTGCGCTCGCCCGCAAGTTCGGCCGGTCTGCCGGCAAGGGGCTGGAGCTTCGATCCTTCACCGGCGGAACCGCGGCCAATTCCGTGCCCGATTTCGCGCGGGCCGTTTTGCTGGACACGGCGGACATGGGCTACGGCGACATCCGCAGTCTGCTCGCGGAAATCCGGGAGAGCCGGGGCTGGCGGATCCGTTCCCGGGGCATCGGCAGGAGCCTGGAAATCACCGTCACCGGGACCTCCGCCCACGGTGCCAAACCGGAAGAGGGAGAAAACGCGATTTCCATTCTCATGGAGGTTCTCGGCCACCTGAACTTCGTCAGTGACGAAGTCACCGAGTTCATTCGTTTCTATAACCATCACATCGGATTCGAACTGGACGGCGGGCATATGGGCTGCGCGCTGGAAGACGAAGCCTCCGGGAAGCTGGTCTGGAACGTGGGCATGATCGATCTGGATCAGAAATCCGTGCAGCTCACGGTCAACGTCCGCTACCCGGTAACCGCCGAAATGGATCAGATCTATGACGGCATTGCCGCTGTGGCGGACCCCTATGACATCGGCATCATCAAAGGCAACCACAAGCCGCCCATCTATTTCCCGGCTGACAACCCTCTGGTCGGGACGCTGACGGAGATTTACCGCCGCCATACCGGCGATGAACAGACGCAACCGATGGTTATCGGCGGGGGAACCTACGCCCGGGTGATGGAGAATATCGTTGCCTTTGGCGCCCGGTTCCCGGGAGAACCGGCGCTGGGTCATCAGAAAAACGAAAAGATTTCCGTGGACAGCCTCGTCCTCCTGTCAAAGATCTACGCCGACGCTATCGCGGCGCTGGCGGGAGAGGGAGAAGCGGAGACTGCAGCAGGTAGACCGCCGACCGGCGCAGCAGATGATCGTACCGCAGACAGACCGCCGACCGGAACCGGAGAGACAGTATGACGTATTACCGGCCTGAATTCTTTGCGGAGAAAACTAAAGAGCAGAAAAAGCGGGGACGAAGAATTTTCTTGACCCTTGTTATTTCGTCGATCCTTTTCACGCTGGTTCTGGCCGGTCTTTATGTATATGCTTCCCGCGTCACCTATGACCTGACGGTTCAGATCGACCACAGCTCGGCGCCCTGTAAGACGCGGCAAAAAACCATAGAGACTGCGCTCACGGAGGCTGGATTCCGACCCGGCGATCTGGATATTATTGAACCCGGAAGAAATGCCCGCCTCGAAGACGGTATGACCATCCGCGTTCAGCAGGTCAGGATCGTCAAAGAGGAAATCGAAGAGGCTACCGACTTCAAAACCGTTGAGGAAGAAGACCGGACCATGAAGAAAGGGGAGAAAAAAACGTTTCGAGAAGGAAAGCCGGGAAAGGATCTGGTCACCTACCGGGTCACCTATACATCGGGTGTGGAAACCGACCGGGAGGTGCTCTCCCGCCAAACTCTGGCGGAACCTGTTGATCAGATCATCCACGTGGGCGTCATTGAAACCATCAACGGATTTGCCTATACCCGCAGGGAAGTCTTCCAGTCAACCGCCTACACCGGCGGCGGCCGGACCGCCACCGGAACGCATGCCCGCGTCGGCGAGATCGCTGTCGATCCGCGGGTCATTCCCCTGGGTACCACCGTATACGTAGAGGGTTTCGGGCCGCTCCGCGCCGAGGATACCGGCGGTGCCATCAAGGGCCACATCATTGATATCTACATGTCATCCAAAAGCGCCTGCCGCAGATGGGGCCGGCGCAACGTCACCGTTTATCTGCCATAAGGCATTCTACTGAGCGTCCTCGTCGAGGATTTTCATTGCACCGTCGTAGGTCAGGGACAGGTCGTCCATATCCACCGTCCGGCTCCAGATTTCTTTGTCGCCGCCGGCGCCCGGCTTGCTGAACATCACGTCGGCAATGTCATCCATCACCCGACGGAACTCGCCGATATATTTATCGTAACTGATCTTTTTCCCATTCTGCAGATATCTGGCCTTGCCGTTGTCTTTGTCATCATCGGATACTGTATAGCTGGCCGTGATGCGGGCCTCGGTCACACCCGGCCTGCTACAGGTCATTCCATCTACTGTATACTCATAGGTTGACTGCCAGGCGTCCGAACCCTTCTTGAAACTGGCGGAAATGCTGAAGCCGTTTCCTTCCTTCTTCTTATAAATGATGAACCCGGCATTATCATTTTCTATGTCATAGAAAGCATCGTCATACTGTGTGCTTCTGTTCGGACATTCGCAGGAGATTTCTCTGGCTCCGCCCGTATTGAAATCATATGTGTATATGTGGAGCTTGCCATAACCGTAGTATTCCTGTGTGAAGAAGAACATCTCCGGCCACTTGTCCCCATTGACGTCGCAAAGGGCAACGCAGCAGTCGTTCTCATCATCATATCTGCGCACTGCCCATTCATTGTCTGCCAGCACGCGGCGGAACGGTTCTCTCCATTCGATGGAAGTCAGCGCCTTCAGATCCTCGGATAATACCGTGAAGGTCTTGCTTTTGCCGGTCTGCGCGACGCCCTCGTTAACCGTATTGATCGCGTCATCGTACTTTTGCTCGGCGATGTACACGTTGGCCAGACCCTCATACGGATCCGGGCGATCCGGATAAGCCTCCAGCAGTTTCCGATACGCCGCTTCCGCGTTTTCGTATTCCCTCGCCTCAGCATACTGCTCCGCCCTGGTCAGAGCGTTCTGGTACTTCTGTGCCTCGGTGTGTTCCTTGTACGTCTTCATTCCGAACAGGGCCCCTCCGGTCAGCACCGCGACGATCAGTACAACCACGATGCCGATCTTCAAACCGCGGTTAAAGCTGCCCGATCCGCTCTTTTTGCCGCCGGATCCTTTCCGGTGAATTCCCTGGCCGCCCTCCTCTTCGGGCACATTCAGATCCTCTTCCTCAAACTCCTGGCCGAGCACCCTGGTCTTGTTCAGTTTGTTATCGCCGCCGCGGTGTTCCTCCCGGTCATCCTCGCCGGCTCTGCCGGTTTCGGCATCGGCCGTCCCGTCTGTCTGCACCGCGCTGTTTCGACCGCTCTCCACTGCCGCATCGCACCGCGCCGTTTCTTCCCCCTCACGCTCAAAGCGCTCCTGTTCACGTTCTTCTTCCGGGCGAAGCGAGCGATACCAGAATCCGCTGTCCTGCTCCAGTTCGCCCTCCTCTTCCTCCGACCAGATTTTCCATTCCGGCGACCGTTCTTCACGGATTTCACTCATCCGCCCCTTCGCTTTGCCGACAGCCCAGGTCAGCCGTTCCTCTTTGATCTCCCTGATTATTTCCCCGGCTTTCTCCCTGGCCGCCGCGCCGACCCGGCCGAATCCGGTGTGAACCTTTTTGCCCAGCCCGCCGAGCCACACACCGGCCTTGTCAAGCAGAACCTCATCCTCCGGACTGCCTTCGGTGAATTCTTCCGCTTCCTCCGCCTTCTCCGGGTCGACCGGCGCCTCTTCCCAGTCAGACACCGTCGGTTCATCAACCTTCGGCTCCTCTTCCGCCCGGATCAGCTCCTCTGATACTTCTACTTCTTCGGCTGTCTCCGACTCAACGGCAGATTCCGTCACGACCGCCGGCTTCTCTTCAACGGCCTCCTTCGGCTCCATCATTTCAAACGCCGCCCAGAAGTTGGCGTCGGTCGCGCTCACCGCAATCGTCTCCGGCTCCGGCATGATGAAGGAGCTTTTCTTCAGTTCCGGACGTTCCGCCGACTCGTCGGCCTCCGTCAGTTTCTTCCCGCAATAGTCGCAGGACACACTGTCTTCAGAGATTTCTGCTCCGCAAAATCTGTATATCATAAAAGTGTCCTCCTAAAGGCATTTCGCCCCGCAGCACATTTCTGTCTTCTATGTGTAGCATTATACACCATTCCAACAACAATATGTGCTGTTTTCTCGGGAAACGAACAGAAAAATCCACTCCCCGGCCTCTTCCGGAGACGGCCCTTCGGAACCGGCGGAACGGCAATTCCGGTATGGGGCCACCGGAGCGTCAGGGAAACCTTCCGCGAAGAAAAATCACGGAAGATCTGTCGAATCCTCTACACCCCGATAAACCCCTTTCCTTTTCTCCGGGAATGCATTAGAATAAAAGCAGTCACATCACCCGAAGAAGATGGAGGTACTGTTTTGAAAGAGATTCGCATTGGCCTGCTGGGCCTGGGAAACATCGGAACCGGCACGTACAAGGTTCTGGAGACCAACCGCAGCCAGATTGAAGAGGCGGCCGGATGTCCGATCAGCATCGTCAAAATCCTGGAAAAAGACATCGACCGGGAGCGGGGCATCACCGTGCCGCGGGAGCATTTTGTCAGCGATCCGGAGGAGATTTTCGCAGATCCGGATATCGATATCGTCATCGAACTGCTGGGCGGCATAGAACCCGCAGCCACCATGATCGAGCGGGCGCTCTGCAGCGGCAAGCATGTGGTCACAGCCAACAAGGCTGCCGTGGCGGCTAACTATCACCGGCTGACAAACGCAGCGGAGGAACACGGCGTGACGCTGAAGTTTGAAGCCAGCGTCGGCGGCGGTATCCCCGTGCTGACCCCCCTGTCCAGCTGCCTGCGCTCCAACCGCTTCACCCGCGTGCTTGGCATCGTCAACGGCACGACCAACTATATTCTGGACAAGATGACCATGGAGGGCCTGCCCTACGACGAGGTACTGAAAGATGCACAGGCCAGGGGCTTCGCGGAGGCCGATCCCACCGCTGACGTGGAAGGCATCGACGCGGCCAATAAGCTCAGCATACTGATGGCACTCATGTTTGATCACTACGTCCACCCGAAGGACATCCCGACGAAAGGCATTACCCATGTGACCATGGAAGACATTGAGGCTGCCCGCAGAGACGGCTGTCTGATCAAACTGATCGCTTACGCGGAAATCACGGAAGACGGCGGGATCAAGTATGAGGTCCGGCCCATGCGCATCATCGATACGCATCCCTTAAGCGGTGTGCATCGAGAGTACAACGCGGTCTTCGTGGAGGGCAACGTAGTGGGCAATCTGATGTTCTACGGCCCCGGCGCCGGCCCGCTTCCCACGGGCAGCGCGGTGATGGGGGATGTTCTGGAAATTGCAAGGGCAATGCAGCGTTAAGGAGAAGCGACAATGACATTATTCGAACAATGGACTGATCTGATCGAAAACCAGACCAAAGAAACCTTCAATGAATTCTGGAAAGAATACAGCGAAGCGGAAACGAGGATCTACAGCGACATCCTGGATCACCCCAACCAGCCCGTAGAAGGCAAACTGGGCGAACTGGCCAAAAAGTACGAGGTACGGCCGGTGATCTTCATAGGCTTCCTGGACGGCGTCAACGAAAGCATTGAAGAGAAAAATGAAATCAGAGACTGGGATGAGGAATCCGACGTCTTTCTGAAGATCGTCCCCGAAGCCCTCTTCTACAATATGCTCAAAGCCGATGCCGATTACCTCTACGGACTGCCTCAGTGGGAGGATATCCTGGGAAAGGAAAAAATGGTGGAACTGGCGAAGAAATACAAGCAGTCCAAAACCGTTCGTCGGGAATCCCCGAAGACCGGCCGCAACGCCCCCTGCCCCTGCGGCAGCGGGAAGAAGTACAAGCATTGCTGCGGAAGGAATGCATAGGAAGCAATACGGATCTGCCATGGTGATCATCAAACGACCGTTTCGATCAGAAAGGAACCTCTGATGATCTATATTGAATCCCGCAGCACAAATCCCTATTACAATCTCGCGCTGGAGGAATTCATCTTCGAGCGGATGGATCAGCGACAGAATTATTTTTTCCTCTGGCAAAACGACAACACCATCGTCGTCGGCAGATTCCAGAACACCGCCGAAGAGATCAATCAGGAATCGGTGAACGCCCATGGGATCCTCGTTGTCCGTCGCCTCTCCGGCGGCGGGGCGGTCTATCATGACAGGGGAAATCTGAACTTCACCTTTATTACTGACCAAAGGAGGCATGCGGGCCTTAACTTCCGGGTATTCACGCGCCCGATTCTGCTGACTCTGGAGAAGTTCGGCGTACACGCCGAATTCTCCGGGCGCAACGATCTGATGCTGGACGGGCGGAAGTTCTCCGGCAATTCCCAGTACGTCAGCCACGGCCGCGTCCTCCACCACGGATGTATTATGCTGGACTCCAACCTTGACCGGGTTCGGGATGCTCTGCGGGTCAGAGACGCCAAGTTCACTTCGAAGAGCGTCAAATCCGTCCGCAGCCACATCACCACTATCAACGAACATTCGCCCCGGCCGATCACCATGGAAGAATTCAGGGACGCATTAAAGCAGCAGGTCTTCGCCGAAAACAACATCACGGAATATGTGCTTACGGAGGCCGATCGAGAAGCCGTCCTGACGCTGATGCATGACAAGTATGAAACCTGGGACTGGAATTACGGGGTTACCCGCGCTTATTCCATTCGCCGGGAGCAGAAATTCGACTGTGGCCTTGTCACTCTGGACATGGATGTGGAACATGGTACCATTTCGGAAATCCGCATTTCCGGAGACTTTTTCGGGAACAGCGATCTGCGGCAGCTGGAACGGAATCTGAAAGGCGTCACCCTGGACAGGGATCTTCCGCAAAAGCTGAAGGATCTGGGTATTGAAAACTATATCCACGGCGTCTCCGCCGCGGATATGGCGCTGCTGTTTTACTGATTCTGTTGCTTCAGTTCTGCCAGTCTTTCACGAAATCTTTCATCACATCGGATATTTTGATCTGTTGCGGGCAGACCTGCTCGCAGCTTCCTTATTCATTATTCGTCTCGGCAGATCCCACTACAACAATACCACACCCTATAACCAAAAGAACGCGGATGGGTGCCCCGCGTTCTTTTAGTTTGGTAAGGAAATTCGTTTATCCCTATAAGCTATAGTCATCGGCCGCCGCCGATCTTTCATCGACAAGATTATTGATGGCCTGATTTCTGGCCTCTTCGTCTGAACAGATCGATCTCATGTTCATTTCAGCAGCGGCCATCATGGTCCTGTTGTCAAGTCCTGCCAGCATCGTCATCGTAGCTCTGCCTGCATTCATCATGTTTTCTCTATTTGTGTTTCTCATCTTCGTACCTCCTTTATTTTATTGCGATAACTTTTTTTCTCTTGACGATTGTAGTATACTGGCATTGATGATAAAAGTAAAATGGTAATTTCTTATATGAATTTATAGCATTACTTGTATGGTGAGGTGAGCAAATGGATAAACTGAACGCAACCGTCTTCCTTAAAGTCGTAGAGACCGGAAGTTTTAAAAAGACTGCCGATATCCTCGGATATACTCAGGCCGGTGTCAGTTATATCATCGGTGCAATGGAACAGGAGTTTGGCATTACATTATTTCACAGGGAATATGGTGGGGTCCGCCTGACCTCTGAAGGAAGCAAGATCCTCCACTTCGTCCGTCAGATAGCGGATTGGGAGCACTATCTCAGCGAAGCCATCGATGATATCAGAGAACTTCGTGCAGGCTCAGTCAGAGTCTGTACCTTCACCAGTGTCTACATACACTGGCTTCCGGGAATCATCCGCAAATTTCACGAACGAAATCCCAATATAGATGTTGAAATTGTCAGTTCTGAGATCGAACGTGAGATCGAGCAGAAGGTAATACATCGCGAAGTCGACTGTGCCTTCTTGCCCGATCTTCCACGCTCTGATATGGATTACTATCCTTTAATGGAAGAATCTCTTATGGTAGCAGTCCCGGCAGACCACCCGATGGCATATAAGAACAGATTTCCTCGAAGTGAACTAAAAAATCATCCTTATATCATGTTCTCATTTGACAAGCCTGACTTCAATGACCTCATTTTTCATGATGGGCAGATGCCGCAACCAGCCTTCATTGTCGATAATGATTATGCGGCTATGGCCATGGTGGGCCAGGGACTCGGTATTGCTATCTTTCCGGAGATCCTG
>JAUNRL010000206.1 GCA_030535715.1 Bacillota bacterium | reverse complement strand
CTGCCGCAGTTCAGCTTCCGGGTCAGGTTTTACCTGCGGGTCATGCTCCAAAACCGCTCCACGTATCTGCTGCTCTTCGCGGGAATCTTTCTGTCCAGCATCATCTTCCTGTTCGGGTCGCTGTTCCTGCCTTTGCTCGATCAGTTCAAGGCCCAGATCCTGGATTCGGAGTTCTGCCGGTACCAGTACGTGCTGAAGGACAAGGCCGAGACAGAGGTGCCCGGGGCGGAGAAGTACGCGGTGACCACGCTGGAAAACGGTAACGGGGAGAAGATCACGGTCTACGGTGTTCAGAAGGATTCCGTCTACATCCACGACCAAAGGCTGGCCGGCCTTACGGGAAACGACGTGCTGTTCTCCAATGGGTACTATGAGAAGTACGGGATCAGGGACGGGGATGCCGTCGTGATGGGCGAGGAGTTCACGTCGAAGAAATACGCTTTGACGGCGGAGGGGGCCTTCGAGTATCCGGCCAGCCTTTGCATCTTCATGAACATCGACCAGTTCCGGGAGATCTTTGACACGGAGGACAGCTACTATTCCGGCTATTTCAGCGACACGGAGCTGACGGACATCCCGGAATCGGATCTGGCCACGGTCATCACCGAGGAGGATCTGCTGACCACGTCCAATCAGCTGGAGGACTCCATGGGTCTGATCTTCCTGCTCTTTCTGGTCTTTTCGATCATCATGTTCGTCCTGATGATCTTCCTGCTGGCGAAACTGGTGACGGAGCGGAACGCCTACGCCATCTCCATGCTGAAGATCCTGGGCTACACCAACCGGGAGGCCGGGCGCCTCTACCAGAGCGCGACGGGGATCGTCGTGGTGATCTCGCTGGTGTTGTCGGGACTGCTGGGACTGGAGCTGATCCGGGGGATCTACCGGCTGCTGATGCAGTCCTTCAACGGGTACATGACCTTCTACGCAGCGCCCTGGGGGATCCCCGTGCTGGTGGGCACCGGTATCGCCTGTTACGGTTTCGTCAGCCTGATCCTGATGCGCCGGATTCGGAAGATCCCCATGACCTATGCGCTGAAGGATGCGGACAGTCTGTAAAACCACTGCAACATTATGATTAAGATAATTCAGCACAGCCGTAGAAAGTTTTCTGCGGCTGTGTTGTGTTTCAGGAAACCGTGTGCTATGATGCGGGAGGAAAGGCAAATGAGCGTATGAAAATGAGAAAACTGTTTGTCAATGGACACATTTTCACATCCAATGAAGCACAGCTCTATGCGGATGCGATGCTGGTGGAGAACGGACGTATCCGGTGGATCGGCGAGCAAAGGCTGGCGGGTCCTTTGCCGGAGCATTGTGAGACCATCGATCTGCAGGGCAGGACCGTCATTCCCGGACTCATCGATGCGCATATGCACCCGCTGATGCTGGCGGAATACAGCAGGCAGATCGCCTGTCTGCCGCCGAAGATCAATTCTCTGCAGGAACTCACGGAAGAGATCGCGAGAGTACGGGCAGAGATCCTGGGAGCAGCGGGATCGCCGGGAGCACCAGAAGCTTCGGGAGCACCGGCGGAGCATGGAGGCGCAGCGGAAGATCCCGCCGGGCAGCTGCCGTGGATCTGCGGCTGGGGATACGATGAGGGCAAGTACGAAGAACACCGTGCTCCGAACCGGTACGATCTTGACCGGGGCAGCCCGGATCTGCCGGTGTTTCTCGTGCGCAGCTGCGAGCACATCCGCTGCGTCAACAGCAAAGCGCTCCAGATCGCGGGGATCACGAAGGACACCCCGGATCCGCCGGGCGGGAGCATTGACCGGGATGAAAATGGCGAGCCCACCGGGATCCTGCGGGAGAACGCCAGGGATCTGGTGATCCCATATATGCCGGTGGAGACAGAGGAGGAAATTGTGGATGCTCTCACAGAGCT
>JAUNRL010000205.1 GCA_030535715.1 Bacillota bacterium | reverse complement strand
CGTGCCCTGACGGGCACGCTTCCGGGCCGCAAAAGCACAAGGGGTTTCATCCACTCGCTGCGCTTGTGGTGACAACTCCATTGAGAGGAAAAAGGATGAGAAGAGACGACGATTTTAAAGTGCGCAGACAGCACATTGCAAATCTGACGGACGAAGAGCTTTACGAAAGATTCTGGGAGCTGACCGAGCAGGTCGTAGCTCCGCTGCTGGAGCTCGGCAGAAAGAATACGACTCCTTCTGTAGAGAGAGCGGTTCTTCTTCGGATGGGCGTATCCTCCCTGGATACCCAGAAGATCGTGGAAGGCTGCATGGACAGAGGACTGATGGGTCATGGTGCTGGCCATGTCGTGTACAAGGTATCGAAGGCTAAGGATATCTCCATTCGCGAAACCAGCGAGAAGCTGGCTCAGGGCGAATACTGGAATGACGCCGTAGCACTGTTTAAGAAGGAGGCGTAACCATGTCGGATTTCAAACTGGAACCCAATGAAAAACTGGATGTAAGAAATATCATCAAGGACTTGGACAAGTATGAGCCGAGAAGAAGAGGCTGGACCTGGAGAAAGCCTGCTCCAGGACTCAAGATGGGCCCCTTCGAGTACAAGGACTGCTCCGAACCGCTGAAGAACAGCGTCGGCCTGCCTCCGGCAAAGTACTTTGAGGACATCGACCCGCAGCCGATGCCGGTCATCACCACGGAGATCGCTTCCGGACGGTTTGAGGACGACATTCGCAGAATGCGCATGGGCGCATGGCACGGCGCGGACCACCTGATGGTCATCCGTCACATGGGTCAGTCTCATATTGACGGCCTGATGGAGGGTACCCCGCAGGGTATCGGCGGTGTTCCGATCACCCGTAAGCAGGTCAGAGCCCAGAGAAAAGCCTGTGACATCATTGAGGATGAAGTTGGCCGTCCAATCAACTATCACTCCTACGTTTCCGGCGTTGCCGGCCCGGATGTCGCGGTCATGTTCGCCGAGGAAGGCGTCAACGGCGCGCACCAGGATCCTCAGTACAATGTTCTGTACAGAGACATCAACGCGATCAGATCCTTTGTCGATGCCTGTGAATCCAAGAAGGTCATGGCATGGGCGGGAATGCTGCAGATCGATGGCGCCCACAACGCCAACGCGACAGCCAGAGACGCATGGAAGGTCATGCCCGAGTTGATCGTGCAGCACTCCATCAACTCCCTGTTCTCCGAGCGTGTCGGCATCAGCCCGGACCTGATTTCTCTGTCGACGGTACCGCCGACGGCAGTCCCGGGACCGCTGATCTACTACGATCTGCCCTACGCCGTGGCGCTGAGAGACATCTGCAGAAGATACAAAATGAGAGCACAGCAGAACACCAAGTACATCTGCTCCTCCGCAAGAGAAGCGACCGTTACCCACGTCCTGGACATGTTCATCTCCAAGCTGACGTCCGCGGACATTCAGTCCACCATCACTCCGGACGAAGGCCGTAACGTGCCCTGGCACATCTACAATATCGAGGCTTGCGACAACGCGAAGCAGACCCTGATCGGTTTGGACGGTCTGAACGACCTGGTCGAGCTGAAGATGGACGGCCCTCTGGGCGAGATGGCGAGAGACATCAAGGAGAGAGCGCTTCTGTTCATGGAAGAAATCCTTGAGGTCGGCGGTTACTTCAACGCGGTGCAGGAAGGCTTCTTCGTCGATTCCGGCAAATATCCGGAGAGAAACGGCGACGGCATTGCCCGTAACATTCAGGGCGGCGTCGGCTACGGCTACATCTTCGAGAGAGAAGAGGATTACATGGCTCCGGTTACGGCTCACTACGGCTACAACAATGTAGAGCAGTACGGCGGCGATCCGGAGAATCCGTCGGCGCTGATCGGCGGCTGTACCTTCGAAGACAGAAGCAAG
>JAUNRL010000204.1 GCA_030535715.1 Bacillota bacterium | reverse complement strand
CGCTGAGCGTCTCGTAATCGGACAGGCCCCGGCGGTCGCTGACCATGCCTTCCTGGCCAACAATTCCGGACAGAAGGCCCAGGCCGCGGAGCATCTTCAGGAACTTCCCTGCATGACTGCCGTTGATGATCAGGCTGAACTCATAGAGGATTTCTTCTTTATCTGCCCACCGCAGACCGTCCGCGTTTCGGATGATGATCTCCGACAGCTCCTTCGTCAGATCAAAACCATACAGTCCCACATACCGCAGGGCGCGGAGCATTTTGATGGGCTTCTCCTGGAACGTCTTCTCAATGTCACCGGACGGTCGGAGGAGCTTTTTCCGGATGTCCGTCAGTCCGCCACAGGGATCCAGCGTCGCTTTATAAGGATGCTCGGCAATCGCTTCGCAGGTGAAATCGTAAATCTTCAGCTGATCCTCCATGGATCCCTTCAGGGTAACCACGTCAGCGATGATTCCTTCAAAGGTATCCGCCACGTTCACGTCGTCGGATTCCACAAACGTTGTGTAATCCAGACGGGTTGTCCGGTTGCCCAGCGTTTCTCCTTCGGGAAAGATCTCCCGCAGCTCGTCCTGCGGGCAGTCCGTATACATATCCCAGTCCTGAGGCTCCTCGCCGATGGATCCGGCGGTGATGCACTGGCCGGCGCAATATACGTCATAACCGGCATCCGTCAGTTTATTGATGATCTGATTGACTTCCCTGGGTCGTTTAATCATGGTTTTTCTCTTCTCTCCTGTACAGTGTGCGATTATTCAGCGTCCAGATTTTTTCGCTGAACTTTCCCGGTTCCGTCTGCTCCAGAACCTCCTGCATATCGAACATCTTGGCGTCGATCATGTCCAGATAGTGGAGCATTTCCGCCTCGGGGAACAGCGGTTTCTTCGGGCTTCCGAACTCCGGTTCGTAGTGATGGGACAGCATCATGTGCTCCAGCATGACGGTCTTTTCCCGGGGAAGACCCAGTCGCTCCGCTGTTTTCTCGATTTCCCTCACGCCCAGAACCAGATGACCCAGCATCTTTCCTTCAAAGGAGTACCCCGGGGAAATGCCCAGTTCATTGGATTCGATCTCATCAATCTTCTCTATATCGTGAAGGATGACACCGGCCATCAGCAGTTCACGATCCAGATTGGTGTATACCTCGCAGACCTTCTCCGCCGTCATCAGCATCCGCTTCACATGGTAAAGCAGACCGGCCATCTCTGCATGATGATTCTTCTGCGCCGCCGGATAATACATAAGCTTATCCCGCCTCTGACTGAGCACCTCTGTGCAAAGGCAACGCAGATCCGGATCGGCAAACGCCTCTGCCCTCTCCCGGATGTAATCGTACATGGCCTGCGGATCCTCGGGCGCCGCCTTAATGTAATCATTCATGTCGATGGTGTCCTGCGGCCCCGTCATCCGGATCCGGGAGATCCGAAGCTGCCTCATCCCGTTCCATTCCGTCACCAGCGCCCGGACCTTGATCACGCTGTTCGGCGTGATCCGCTGCAGGCCGACCGCTTCCTCCTCGGCGATATCCCACTTCTTGCCGTTGATCTCGCCGGTGCAATCGCCCAGCAGAAGATCCAGATAAGCCTTCCGGTTGGAGCCCACCTTGATGGCGATGTTCTTCACCAGAAGGGTTGTTGTGATATCCTCGCTGACCTTAAAATCCGAAATGTATCTCTGCTTCATAGAAGTACCGTCCCTGCTGCCTTTCGTTCGTCGTCCCCGTTCTTTCGCGGAGCATGTCCATTCTACCATATCCGCCCATCGTCTGCAAAGTCTTTTTGGAATTTTTTTCCATATCTCTTCAGGAACAGCGGGAGAGCGGTTTTTTCCCCGTCCAGCCACATAAAAAGAGGCTGCGCAATGGCAGCCTCTTCTTTCCCTTGGTTCGGCTTGTTTCGT
>JAUNRL010000042.1 GCA_030535715.1 Bacillota bacterium | reverse complement strand
TTTCCCAGCGTCGTTCCGTATCCTCTTTCCAAAGGCTCAACAACAAATTTGCCGTAATTGGGATCATCTCCCGTATAGATACATTCGATTGTCGGTTTTTCGATTTCAATCACGTGAAAACCTCCTTATCTTTGTTCAGATACTATTTCGAGTACAGCTCGACGATCAGATGCTCCTCGATGGGCGTATCGATCTGATCCCTGGTGGGCTCAGACAGAACCGTGCCTTCCAGCTTTTCTCTGTCCACGGACAGCCATCCGGGATAACCCACTTCCATTTCCCTGATCTCCTTGAACTTGGGAGAACTCTGGCTCTTTTCCCTGACCTTGATGACGTCACCGGGCTTGACCAGATAGGAAGGAATGTTGACCTTCTTGCCGTTCACGGTGTAGTGACCGTGGGTAACCAGCTGTCTGGCTTCTCTTCTGGTGGTGCACAGACCCATGCGGTATACGACATTGTCCAGCCTCTCTTCCAGCATGATCAGCAGGTTTTCACCGGTGATGCCGCTCTTTCTGGACGCCTTTTCAAAGGTGTTTCTGAACTGCTTTTCCAATACACCGTAGATGAACTTCGCTCTCTGCTTCTCTCTCAGCTGCAGGGCATAGTCGCTCATCTTCCGGCGGCCGTTACCGTGAGGCGCTCTTCCGGATTCCTTAAAGATACCCATGTGGCTCGGGTCAATCTGCAGTGCTCTGCATTTCTTCAAAATCGGATCTCTGTTTACTGCCATATCAATCTCCTCCCATCAGACTCTTCTACGCTTCGGCGGCCGGCATCCATTGTGCGGGATCGGGGTGATATCCTTGATCATGGTGATTTCCAGTCCCGCGGTCTGGAGTGCTCTGATCGCGGCTTCTCTGCCGGATCCGGGGCCCTTCACGTAAACTTCAACGGTCTTCAGTCCATGCTCCATGGCGGCCTTGGCGGCCTCCGCCGCCGCGGACTGGGCAGCGAACGGGGTGGACTTACGGGAACCTCTGAATCCCAGAGATCCGGCACTGGACCAGGACAGGGCGTTGCCCGCCATGTCGGTCAGCGTGACAAGTGTATTGTTAAAGGTTGCCTGGATGTGGGCCTGGCCTTTTTCAACGTTCTTGCGTTCTTTTCTTTTTTTTCTGACAGCCTTTTTTACTGCTTTAGCCATTCTCGCCTACCTCCTTTACTCACCTTTCTTTTTTCTGCCAACGGTTTTCTTCGGTCCCTTGCGGGTCCGGGCATTTGTCTTGGTATTCTGTCCTCTGACAGGCAGACCCTTACGGTGACGAATCCCGCGGTAACATCCGATCTCCATGAGACGCTTGATGTTCAGACTGACGTCTCTCCTCAGGTCACCTTCGACCATGTAGTCCGCTTCGATGACCTTACGGATCTTACCGGCTTCTTCTTCGGTTAGATCCTTGACTCTCGTCGAGGGATCGATCCCGGTCTTTTCCAGGATTTCTCTTGAAGTTGACCAACCAATGCCATAGATGTAGGTCAGTCCGGCTTCAATTCTTTTTTCATTTGGTAAGTCTACACCGGCTATTCGAGCCATATTCTCCTCCTGTTCCCATCTTCCGTCACGTATCTCGCCTTACCAACAGCGAGTCGTAATATAAACGGGATGTTCATATTGAATAATAACTGTGAAGAACACAAAACGCGTCTGCGCAGGCAGCCTCCGCAGCTGAACCACTGCGAAAACCAGCTGCCGGAGCAAATTCATTTTTTGTTCTAATTTGACTTTGTCGGCTTTGTTGCTTCAGCCCTGTTTCTGTTTATGCTTCGGATTCTCGCAGATCACCATGACTTTTCCTTTTCTCTTGATGATCTTGCATTTCTCGCACATCGGTTTGACAGAAGCTCTGACTTTCATTTTGCGCTCCTTTCTGTAACGTCTTGAAATACTATGCGCGGCCGCGCCATGTAATGCGTCCGCGGGTCAGATCATAGGGGGAAAGCTCCACCTTGACCCGATCCCCCGGGATGATCCGGATATAGTTGGTCCGAATCTTTCCGGAAACATGAGCGAGGACTCTGTGCCCGGTCTCCAGTTCCACGATGAACATCGCATTGGGCTGCGCTTCGATAACTTTGCCTTCCGTTTCGATTACGTCTTTCTTTGCCATAACTCATACCTCTCATTCACCCAGGGTGAGCAGTTCCGGCTCCCCGTCCGTAATGACCACTGTATTTTCATAATGCGCGGACAACTTGCCATCCAGTGTGACGACCGTCCAGTCATTCTCCAATGTCCGGACGTTCCAGGCGCCCTCGCAGATCATGGGTTCTATTGCAAAAACCATACCCTTCGCCAGTCTGGGCCCGCGACCCGCCTTGCCAAAATTGGGGATCTGCGGATCCTCATGCATCTGGTGGCCGACCCCGTGACCGACAAAGTCGCGGATCACCGAGAATCCTTCGCCCTCAGCTTTAACCTGTATCGCATGAGAGATGTCCGACAGCCGGTAGCCAACTCTGCAGAACTCCAGTCCCGCAAAAAAACTGTCCCGGGTAGCCTCCATCAGCTTTGAAGCCACCTCGCTAACCTGTCCTACCGAAAAAGTCCTTGCTGCGTCACTGACGTAACCTTTGTATGTGGATCCGACGTCCACGCTGACGATGTCACCCTCCCGGAGAATTCTCTTTCTATCCGGAATACCATGAACCACTTCGTCGTTGACGGACACGCAGGCGCTGGCCGGGAATCCCCCGTAACCGAGAAAAGTCGGCGTCATGCCATGGCTGCGTATGGTCTTTTCCACAAAGGCATCGATATCTGCTGTGGAGATGCCGGGCCTGACGAGGTACTCCAGTTCCTTCAGGATATACCCCGTCACCTTGCCCGATTCCCGCATCAGATCAATTTCCTGATCCGATTTAATGATGATCATGCCTATTCTCCCAGAATCTGCGTGATGGCGCTGAATACATTGTCCAGTCCGGTCGTGCCGTCGATATGGGAGATGTTGCCCGCTTTCTCGTAGTAGTCGATCAGCGGTTTGGTTTCCTTGTTGTAGACCTCAATCCGGCTATCTGCCGTTTCTTCGTTGTCATCCGGCCTCTGCACCAGCTCCGCGCCGCAGACATCGCAGATGCCCTCATTTTTCGGCGGGATATTGACCACATGGAAGGATGCTCCGCAGGTCTTGCAGACTCTTCTGCCGGTCAGCCGGATCATCAGTTCCTCACGGTTGACATCGATGTCCAGAACGTGATCGATCTTCTTGCCCTTAGCTGCCAGGAATTCGTCCAGCTTCTCCGCCTGGAACACCGTTCTCGGGAATCCGTCCAGAAGGAAACCGTCTTTGCAGTCGTCTGCGTTCAGTCTGTCCGTGGCGATCTCCACGACCAGCTCATCGGGAACCAGCTGCCCCTTGTTCATGTATTCCTGCGCCTTTTTGCCCAGTTCCGTACCGTTCTTGATGTTCTCTCTGAAAATATCGCCGGTTGAGATATGAGGAATGCTATATTTCTCAATAATCTTTGCCGCCTGGGTGCCTTTGCCCGCTCCCGGAGGGCCTAACAGAATCAGGTTCATCGTTTACCTCCTTGATCACTTCAGGAATCCTGAGTAGTTTCTCATGACCATTTGGTTTTCAAGCTGTTTCATCGTATCCAATGCTACACCGACAGCAATCAACAGACTTGTTCCACCAAAATGAAAGTTCAGTCCGCCCATCTGGCTGACGATGGTCGGCAGAATCGCAACAGCCGCCAGGAAGATGGCTCCGACGAAGGTGATCCTCGTCATTACACGGTTCAGGTATTCCACCGTTGCCCTGCCCGGACGGATACCCGGGATGAACCCGCCGTTGGCTTTCATGTTCTGCGCCACTTCCATCGGATTAAAGGTGACCGATGTATAGAAGTAGGTGAAGAAAATGATGAGCACGCCGTTGAATGCCGCATAGACCCATACACCGGGGCTTCCCGTCGGCGACAGCCACTTTTCAATCCACTGTGCCGCGTCGCCCTGCGCATTCATGAAGTAGGTGATCGTCAGCGGGAACTGCAGGAATGCCATGGCGAAGATAACCGGGATAACGCCCGCCTGGTTGACCTTGAGCGGAATGTGTGTAGCCTGTCCGCCGTACATTTTCCGTCCGACAACTCTCTTGGCGTACTGAACCGGAATTCTTCTCTGGCCCTGCTGTACCTCAATGATACCGACGATGACGATCACGCAGAAGAGCGTGAAGACGATCAGCGTAATGATGCTCATCGTTCCGTCCTGCAGTTTTCCCCAGATTTCCTGACATGCGGACGGGAGTCTGGCAATGATGCCGGCGAAGATAATCAGGGAGATACCGTTGCCGATGCCTCTCTCGTTGATCATTTCTCCCAGCCACATCAGGAACGCGGTTCCTGCGGTCAGTACCATGACGATGACGATAACGCTGAATACATCTGTGTCGATCAGCGCCCGCCGGAACAGGCCGATGGTCACGCCGATGGCCTGCACAACAGCCAGACCTACCGTCAGGTATCTCGTATATGCAGCGATTTTCTTTCTGCCCTCCGTTCCTTCCCGGGCCAGTCTCTCCAGAGACGGAACCGCGATGGTCAGGAGTTGAAGGATGATGGATGCCGTGATGTACGGAGTAATGGACAATGCAAAGATTGTGAAATTACTGAACGCACCACCCGAGAACAGATTGAACAGAGCGAACAGTCCGGTATCACTGTCAAAGGTCTGGGCCAGCACGTCCCTGTCCATATTCGGTACAGGGATCTGGGCGCCGATCCGGAAAGTCAGCAGCATGCATAGCGTGAAGATGATTTTCTTTCGCAGATCCGGGATGTTCCATGCCTTTGTCACTGTTCGGAGCATTTCCATCAGATCACCTCAGCCTTTCCTCCGGCAGCTTCGATCTTCTCTACAGCAGTCTTCGTAAACTTGTGAGCCTTAACGATCAGACTCTTTTCCAGATTACCATTGCCGAGAATCTTGATGCCGTCCTTTACCTGCTTGGCCATACCGGCTTCCTTCAGGAGTTCGGGCGTGACCTCAGTGCCGGCTTCAAACCGGTTGAGTTCGCTAACGTTCAGTGTGGTATATACCGTCCCCCAGATGTTGGTGAATCCGCGCTTCGGGATCCGCCGGTACAGAGGCATCTGGCCGCCCTCGAATCCTGGCCTTACACCGCCGCCGCTTCTGGATTTCTGGCCGTTCATTCCACGTCCGGCGGTCTTGCCCTGACCGGTCGCTGTGCCGCGGCCTTTTCTCTTCGGAGCTTTCGTCGCTCCGTCTACTGCTTTGAATTCATGCAGTTTCATGACTATCTCGCACCTCCGATCCTTATATTTCTTCTACGGTCAAAAGATGCGATACCTTGCTGACCGCGCCTCTCGTTACCGGAGAGTCAACCAGCTCAACCGACTGGTGCATCTTCTTCAGTCCTAACGCTTCGACAACTTTTCTCTGTTTCGGGGAAGCGCCAATAACGCTTTTCGTCAGTGTGACCTTGATTTTTCCTGCCATTACTGCTTCCTCCTTATCCTAAGATTTCTTCTTTGGTCTTACCCCTTTTCCTGGCAACTTCCTCCAGGGTCATGAGGCTCTTCAGGCCTTCCATCGTCGCATAGGCCATATTTCCGGTATTGTTGGAACCGATGGATTTCGCCCGGATGTCCTTGACGCCTGCAGCTTCCAGAACCGTACGCACGGAGGAACCTGCGATGACGCCGGTACCGGGAGCCGCCGGCATCAGAAGAACTCTTCCTGCGCCGAACACGCCCAACTGGCGGTGCGGAATGGTCGTTCCTACGGTGGGAACCAGAATCACATTTTTCTTCGCGTCTTCTGTCGCCTTGCGGACAGCTTCCGGAATTTCCTGAGCCTTGCCCAGACCTACGCCCACATGGCCTTCGCCGTCACCGACGACGACCGTGACGGAGAAGCGCATGTTTCTGCCACCCTTAACGGTCTTCGCAACACGTCTGATGTTGACGATCGTTTCGGTCAATTCCAGTTTTGATACATCTAATCTGTTCTGCATTGATTACCTCCCTAGAATTTCAATCCGGCTTCACGTGCTCCGTCGGCCAGTTCCTTGACTCTACCGTGATACAGGAAGCCGCCTCTGTCGAAACAGACCTCTTCAATCCCCTTCTCCAGTGCTCTCTTCGCGACGGCTTCGCCAACAGCCTTGGCCGCTTCCCTGTTGCCGCCGTAGCCGATCTCGTCCTTCAGCGTCTTGTCGATGGACGATGCGGAAACCAGCGTTACGCCGTTAACATCATCAATGATCTGCGCCGCGATGTTCTTGTTGCTTCTAAACACACAAAGGCGAGGCTTCTCAGGAGTTCCGCTGATGTACTTTCTGATTCTCTGATGTCTCTGGAGACGTCTGTCGTTTCTGCTTTCTTTCGCCACTTCGCTTCACTCCTTTCCTTATGCTCCGGCTCCGGTCTTGCCTTCTTTTCTGCGGATGCGCTCATCTTCATACTTGATGCCCTTGCCTTTGTAAGGTTCAGGCTTTCTCCAGGCACGGATGTTTGCCGCATAGTTGCCGACCAGTGCTTTGTCGATTCCCTTGACGATAACGGTATTGGCGTCGGGAGTCTCCGTGGTGATGCCTTCGGGATCTTCCAGTTCGATCGGATGAGAATAGCCCAGGTTCATGACCAGCTTCTTACCCTTCTTCTCCGCCTTGTATCCGACACCGACCAGAATCAGCTTCTTCTCGAAGCCCTTGGTCACACCGATCACCATGTTGCTGATCAGCGTTCTGGCCAGGCCATGCTGCGATCTCTTTTCTGCTTCGTCACCGTCTCTGGATACGGTAACGGTATTGTCTTTGATCTCGACAGTCAGCAGCGAGCTGATCGTTTCCTTCAGTTCACCTTTCGGTCCCTTGACGGAGACCACATTTCCATCGACCTTTACCTCTACGCCGGCAGGAAGATCGATCGGTTTGATACCTATTCTTGACATGTTTTTTTCCTCCTACCATACATAACAGATAACTTCGCCGCCGATGCCCAGCTTCCGGGCTTCCTTATCACTGATCACGCCGCTGGACGTGGAGATAATCGCGATGCCCAGTCCGCCCAGGACCCTCGGAATCTCATGCGCCTTCGCATAGGACTTGAGACCCGGCTTGGAAATCTTCCTGATTCCGCTGATGACTCTCTCTTTATCGGGGCCATACTTCATCGTTACTTTGATGATGCCCTGCTTATTGTCTTCGATGACCTCAAAATCTTCGATGTACCCCTCTTTCTTCAGGATTCCCGCGATGGACTTCTTCATCTTGGATGCCGGGATCTCAACGGTGGGGTGACCTGCGGTGTTCGCATTTCTGATTCTTGTCAACATATCCGCAATCGGATCTGTCATGCTCATTTCTATTCTCCTTCCTCCGCCAGTATTGCCCGAACCTGTCCCCAGGCAACTTAACGGATAGTTACATTGTCTCGTTTACCAGGATGCCTTTTTGACACCCGGGATCTCGCCCTTGTAGGCCAGCTCTCTGAAGCAGATTCTGCAGATGCCGTACTTCTTCAGAACCGAATGCGGACGTCCGCAGATCCGGCATCTGGTGTAAGCACGGGTCGAATACTTCGGTTTTCTCTGCTGCTTCACTTTCAGGGATGTTTTCGCCATTGTTTTCCTCCTCTAATCACTTCTCAAACGGCATGCCGAGGCCTTCCAGCAGTGCCGCTGCCTCCTCGTCCGTCTTCGCCGTGGTGGTAAACACGATGTTCATGCCCTTGATGGTCTCTACCTTGTCGTAGTTGATCTCCGGGAAGATCAGCTGTTCCCTGACGCCCATGGAGTAGTTTCCTCTGCCGTCAAAGGAGTTCCGGCTGACACCTTTGAAGTCTCTGACCCTCGGAAGAGCGATGTTGAAAAGCTTGTCCAGGAAGACATACATATTGTCCCCGCGCAGGGTAACCTTCGCGCCTACCGGCATACCCGCTCTGACTTTAAAGTTCGCGATGGACTTTCTGGCCTTGGTCACGATCGGTCTCTGGCCGGTGATCAGGCTGATTTCCTCAACCGCGCTCTCCAGCACCTTGGCGTTTTCCTTCGCTTCGCCCAGTCCCATGTTCAGGGTGACCTTCTCAAGCTTCGGTACTTCCATGACGTTATCGTAGCTGAACTTTTCTTTCAGCGCCGGGAAAACATCATTCTTATATGTTTCTTTTAATCTTGCAGCCAAAATCGTCTCCTCCTTTCTTTAGTCTATCACGTTGCCAGTCGCCTTCGCGTATCTGACTTTTCTGCCGTTTTCTTCTTTGTAACCGATTCTGCTCGGCTTCTTCGCCTTGGTGTCATAGTACATGACGTTGGAGACATCCACCGGACCCTCCTGGTGCTTGATCTCCGCAGGTGCCTTCTGGGTCTGCTTCTGATGCTTGGTCTGTACGTTGACGCCTTCCACGATGACTCTGCCCTGCTTCGGCATCGCCTTCAGTACTTTGCCGGTCTTGCCC
>JAUNRL010000203.1 GCA_030535715.1 Bacillota bacterium | reverse complement strand
CATGCAGCGATCGATATCGGCGGTGTCGGTACCGGGGCTGCCATCGTGGCGTCGGCCAAGGGCAAGGTGGTCCACGCCGGCTGGTACGGCGGTTTCGGCAACTCCGTGATCATTGACCACGGCGGCGGACTGCTCACCCAGTACAACCACTGTTCTTCGGTGAACGTATCTGTCGGAGAGAAGGTAAAGAAGGGACAGACGATCGCCGCAGTGGGGTCCACGGGATATTCCACGGGACCGCACCTGGATTACCGCGTATACAAAGACGGAAATGCAGTCAATCCATGGAATTATCTGCAATGAGGTTAGATGAATCACAGATAAATGAAAGAGCATAACAGAATCGTCAAAGAACTGATGGCGGACCGGGGCATCACATCCCCGGAGGACATCATGGAATATCTGGCGGACCGGCCGAAACGGACCTATGATCCTTTCCTGATGAAGAACATGCAGGAGGCGGTGGACCTGATCCTGAAGGAGATCCGGGCCGGCACACGCATCTGCATCTATGGAGACTACGATGCAGACGGCGTTACTTCCGTGTGCATCCTGCATACGGTGCTGTCCCGCCTGACGGAGAACCTGACATGGTATATTCCATCCCGGTTCACCGAAGGTTACGGCGTCCACCGGGAGGCCATCGACCGTCTCCACGCGGATGGCGTAGGCCTGATCATTACCGTAGACTGCGGGATCACCTCCTGGGACGAAGTGGATTATGCCAGGTCATTAGGAATGCGCATACTGGTAACGGACCACCACAGCGTGGGGGATCGTCTGCCGGACTGCATCGTCATCGATCCGAAACAGGAGGCTGAGACTTACCCGTACCGGCAGCTGGCCGGCTGCGGTGTCGCCTTCAAGCTGCTGCAGGCGCTGCAAAGGCAGGCAGATCTTCCCAGATCCATTATCAGCGAAGTGCTGGATCTGGTGGCAACGGGCACGGTAGCGGACATCGTCCCGCTGCTGGATGAGAACCGGACCATCGTCAAATACGGACTGCAGAAACTGAACCAGCACTCCCGCGCGAGCCTGGCTGCGCTGGAGAAGGCCATCTGTCTGGAGAAGATCAACGCGGGGAATATCTCCTTCGGCATTGCGCCCCACATCAACGCGGCCGGCCGGATGAAGCATGCAGCGGAGGCAGTACGTCTGCTGCTGGCGGATCCCGCGGACCGGCAGACCATCGACACCCAGGTGGAGCATCTGGTGCAGTTCAATCAGAAACGCAAAAAACTGCAGGATGAAGCCTATGAGAAGAGCGAGGAGATGATCACCGGAGAGCCGGCGATCATCTGTCTGCAGGTGGACGGGATCCACGAGGGCATCGCAGGTATCGCAGCGGGCAAGCTCAAGGAGGCCCACCTGCGTCCGGTGATCCTGGCCACGCCGGGAGAGAACGGACTGCTGAAAGGAACCGGACGGAGCATCCCGGGCGTGGACCTGTTCCGGCTGCTGGACGCGCACCGGGAGATGTTCGTCCGAGTGGGCGGACACCGCAGCGCCTGCGGTTTTACCATCAGTGAAGAAAACTACAGGATTCTCCAGCCTTTGCTCGAGGCGGAGGTGGCGGAGCTCTATCAGAAGGATCCTTCCATATTAGAGCTGGGCGGGGCTTATGATATGGAGCTGTCGCCCGGCGAAGTGAGCGTAGAGCTGGCAGAGGCGCTGTCAGCGATGGAACCCTTCGGGGAAGGCAATCCTCAGCCGCGGTTCCTGCTGCGTGATGTGACGGTCTCCCGGCCCTATTATATGGGAGAAGCCGGGACCCATGTCCGGTTCCAGGCGGTAAGCCAGGGGCATAGCGCACCCTGCGTGCTGTTCCGGCGGGCACAGGAATACCGTACGCAGATCGAGGGAACCGCTTCGGTGTCGCTCATCGGAACACTGCAGAACCAGTTCT
>JAUNRL010000202.1 GCA_030535715.1 Bacillota bacterium | reverse complement strand
CAAGGCGAAGCCGTGGAGCTGATTCTGGAGGACGGACAGGCCCGGGGTGTGGTGCTGCGTACGGGGGCCGAATACCGGGCAAAGGCAATCATTCTCGCTACGGGAACGTTCCTGGGTGGGAAGGTGTTCATCGGCGACAGCGTCTACGAGAGCGGACCAAACGGGATGGCGCCGTCTACGGACCTGGCGGCGAAGCTGAAGGAATACGGTCTTCCCATGCGCCGCTTCAAGACCGGAACCCCGGCTCGGGCCATGGGTGAAAGCCTGCACCGGGAGAAGATGATCCGGCAGCAGGGCGATCCCGTCATTGTCCCCTTCTCCTTTATGAACGATGAACTCGACCGGGAACAGACGGACTGCTGGCTGACTTACACCAACGAAAAAACCCATCAGGTGATCCGGGAGAACTTCGGCCGCTCCGCCCTCTTCGGCGGACAGATTGAGGGGATCGGTCCCCGGTACTGCCCCAGCATCGAGGATAAGATTCACCGTTTTCCGGATCGGCAGCGGCACCAGCTGTTCATTGAACCGGAGGGCCTCACCACGGATGAGGTCTACATTCAGGGGATGTCTTCCAGCCTTCCCGAGGATGTGCAGGAAGCGTTTTACCGCACGATTGAAGGACTGGAAGATCTGCGGATCGTCCGTCCGGCCTACGCCATCGAGTATGACTGCATCGACCCCCTGGCTCTGAAGGCCACCCTGGAGAACCGGGCCATTGAAAATCTGTACTGCGCCGGCCAGTTCAACGGCAGCTCCGGCTACGAAGAGGCGGCCGCCCAGGGCCTGATCGCCGGGATCAACGCCTGCCTGAAGCTGGACGGACGGGAACCGCTGATCCTTACCCGCAGCGAGGCCTACATCGGCGTGCTCATCGATGATCTGGTGACCAAAGGGACGAATGAACCCTACCGGATCATGACCAGCCGGGCGGAATACCGGCTTCTTCTGCGTCAGGACAACGCGGATCTGCGCCTGACGGAAAAAGGATACCGGGCCGGACTGGTCACCGAAGAACGCTGGCAGCGATGTCGGCAAAAGAAGGAACGGCTTCAGCGGGAGGCAGCCCGCCTGGCGGAAATTGTCCTCCAGCCGGAAGAGGTCAATCCCCTGCTCTCCTCCCGCGGCAGCGCGTCGGTGAAGTCAGCGATCCATCTGACGGACATCCTGCGCCGGCCGGAGATTTCCTATGCGGACACGGCCAGCGTGGATCCGGACCGCCCGGCTCTTTCCCGCCATGAGACTCAGGCGCTGGAGGTGCAGATCAAATACGCCGGCTACATCGACAAACAGATGCAGCAGGTGGAAAAATTCCGCCGTCTGGAAGACCGGGCTCTCAGCGAATCTCTGGATTACGGACAGATCGACGGCCTGCGGCTGGAAGCCAGGCAGAAGCTGAACCAGCGAAAACCCGTTTCCGTCGGCCAGGCCTCGCGGATTTCCGGCGTGTCGCCGGCGGACATCAACGTGCTGCTGATTTATCTGGAAAAGCAGCGCCGCCAGAGGAACAGCAGGGCCGATGGCGCGGAACCGGACACAGCCCGGATGGAGGCGAAAGGAGGACAGCATGAGTGAGACCGTCCTGCAGGCCGCGTTCGGCCGGCTGACGATACCCTGGACGGAGGAGAAGGAGCGGATCCTGCTGTCCTATATGGACCGGATTCTGGAACGCAACCGGCAGGTCAACCTGACGGCGATCACCGGACGGGAGGAATTCATCGAAAAACACCTTGTCGACTCGCTGGACTGTGCCCGGGCGGAAGGCTTTTCCCGTGCCGCAACGGTCATCGATGTGGGCACCGGCGGCGGTTTCCCCGGGGTTCCTCTGGCGGTAGCCTTTCCGGAGAAAAACTTTACCCTGGTGGATTCCCTGCAGAAGAGAGTGAGAATCGTGGACGAGCTTTGCCGG
>JAUNRL010000201.1 GCA_030535715.1 Bacillota bacterium | reverse complement strand
GACGAGACGGCGACCGGAGAAGGAGAGACGATCGCAGAGGCGAGCGTCAGGAAATCCCCAAGGCCGTCAACCAGAGAATCCGGAGAGCGCCGAAGGTTGAGGAGCCAGCTCAGGCAGAAAAACCGCAGGTTGAAGCGGCAGTAGCTGAGACCGCTGCAGAAGAATAGACAAAGGTGAAAGGAGGACACGAATCATGTTAATGCCCAAGCGCGTTAAACACAGAAGAGTCCACAGAGGCAGAATGAAAGGCAAGGCCACCAAAGGCAACGCCGTCACATATGGAGAATATGGACTTCAGGCTACGGAATGCGGATGGATCACGTCAAACCAGATCGAGGCAGCCCGTATCGCCATGACCAGGTCGGTCAAAAGAGGTGGCAAGGTCTACATCAAGATCTTCCCTCACAAGTCGGTAACGAAGAAACCTGCGGAAGTCCGTATGGGATCCGGTAAGGGCGCTCCGGAATACTGGGTAGCCGTCGTCAAGCCGGGCCGCGTGATGTTTGAAATCGAAGGCGTCACCGAAGCGCAGGCCAGAGAAGCAATGCGACTGGCCGCCCATAAGCTGCCGGTGAAGTGCAGATTTGCCATCAAAGGTGAACAGGAAGCAAAGGGTGGTGAAGCGTAATGGAACTGAACAGGATCAGAGAAATGTCAGAAGCGGAACTGAACGCTGAACTGACCAAGATGAAAAAAGACCTCTTCAATCTCCGCTTCCAGCATGTGACCGGTCAGCTGGAAAATCCGGTTCTGCTGAGAGAGACCAGAAGAGATATCGCAAGAGTCAAGACAATCATCAGAGAAAAAGAGCTCGCCAGAGCGGAAGGCTAACGGAAAGGAGGATGTATTATGGCAGTTGAACGAAACAGAAGAAAAACCATCGTCGGTATCGTGACCAGCGACAGAATGGATAAGACCATCGTGGTAACCGTAGAAGACTTCGTCAGACATTCCCTTTACGGTAAGGCCGTCAAGAGAACCAAGAAGATCAAGGCTCACGATGAAAACAACGAATGCCAGATCGGCGATAAAGTTCGTATCATGGAGACCAGACCCTTGTCCAGAGACAAGAGATGGAGACTGGTCAATATCGTAGAGAAAGTGAAGTAAAGGAGGCGCCTGACAATGATTCAGACAGAAACAAGATTAAAGGTGGCTGACAACTCCGGAGCGAAGGAACTTCTCTGCATCCGCATTCTCGGCGGAACCAGCCGTCAGTATGCGAACATAGGCGACGTGATCGTCTGTGCGGTTAAGGATGCCACTCCGGGCGGCGTTGTGAAGAAGAGCGATGTTGTCAGAGCCGTTGTCGTCAGAACGAAGCATGGTGCCAGAAGAGCGGATGGCAGTTATGTGAAGTTTGACCAGAATGCAGCCGTTATCATCAAGGACGACATGCAGCCGGTCGGAACCCGTATCTTCGGACCCGTCGCCAGAGAACTGAGAGAGAAGGGCTTCATGAAGATCGTCTCGCTTGCACCGGAAGTATTATAGGAGGGATCAAATGAAAATCAAAAAAGATGATACCGTGATCGTACTTACCGGCAAGGACAAAGGCAAGACCGGCAAAGTCATCAAAGCGATGCCGAAAGAGGGAAGAGTCATTGTGGAAGGTGTGAACGTGCAGACCAAGCACCAGAAGCAGACCCGGAAGGCTCCGGCAGAGATCAAGCATCAGGAAGGTCCTGTGGACATTTCCAACGTCATGTACTATGACGCCAAGGCGAAGAAGCCCAGTAGGATCGGTTACAAAGAAGAAAACGGCAAGAAGGTCAGATACGCGAAAGCGACCGGTAATATCATAGACTAAAGAAAGGAGGAGACGATTTTGGCAGCCAGAATGAAAGAAACCTATAAAAAAGAAGTCTTCCCGGCACTGAAGGAAAAGTTCAATTACAGTAACGTAATGGAAGTT
>JAUNRL010000041.1 GCA_030535715.1 Bacillota bacterium | reverse complement strand
GGCGCTGATGAAGGCATCCTGGTATCCGACAGAGCAGTCGGCGGATCCGACACCTGGGCAACATCTAACACGCTTGAGGCGGCTGTCCGGAAATGGGTCAAGGAAAACGGCGATTATGATCTGATCTTCACCGGCCGTCAGGCCATCGACGGAGACACGGCTCAGGTCGGTCCGCAGCTGGCGGAAAAGCTGGATCTGCCCCAGGTTTCCTATGTGGAAGAGTTTGAGATCTCCGATGATCGTAAGAAGGTTACGGTAAAGAGACAGCTGGAAGACGGCTATGAGCTGATCGACGTGCAGCTGCCCTGCCTGCTGACCACGATCAAAGAGCTGAACACTCCGAGATACATGACCGTTGCCGGCATCTACGGTGACAAAGAAATGAAGACATGGAATGCGAAGGACATCGAAGTTGACCTGACCAAGGTCGGTCTGGAAGCTTCCCCGACGAACGTATTCCGGTCATTCACTCCTGCTCCGAAAGCGCCAGGAATCAAGATCGAAGGCGACACCGAAAAGGAACAGGCCAAGAACTTACTGATTAACCTGAAGGGTAAGCATGTGATCTAAGAGGAGGAGGAACTACAGATGGCTATTAATATTATCAAAGAAAAATGTATTGGTTGCGGACAATGCTTTAAGAGCTGCCCGAAAGATGCATTTTATTTCGAACCATATGATGGCAACAAGCTGGGCAAGGTTGCGGCCATCAACGCAAGCTGCGACTTTTGTAACCAGTGTCTGACTTCCTGTAAGTTCGGCGCGATTGAAGAAAAGAAGATTGAAGTGCAGGCCGATCTGGGCGACTACAAACACGTCTGGGTATTCGCGGAGCAGAGAGACGGCAAGCTGATGAACGTAGCGCTGGAGCTGATCGGTGAAGGCAGAAGACTGGCCAAGGAAATCAGTGAGGACACGCAGGTCTGTGCCGTTCTGATCGGCGATGAAAAGGACATTGCTCCTCTGGCGGATGAGTGCTTCAAGTATGGCGCGGAAAAGGTCTATCAGATCGCGCATCCGCTGCTGCAGCACTACACCACCGACGGTTACACCAAGGCTCTGAAAGAGGCAATCGACGAGTACAAGCCGGAAATCGTTCTCTATGGCGCGACCCACATCGGAAGAGACTTTGCGCCGAGAATCGCGGCCAGATGCAACACCGGTCTGACGGCGGACTGCACCAGACTGGACGTCAAGGTCAGCAGCTACATTGAGTATGCAAAGAAGAACACCACGCTGGATACGTCCACGCTTGATCCTGATGATCCGTCCACCGGCATCAAGCAGACCCGTCCGGCGTTCGGCGGAAACCTGATGGCGACCATCATCTGCCCGAGAACCCGGCCGCAGATGTCCACCGTACGTCCCGGCGTCATGCAGAAGAGAGAGCCTGTGGAAGGCGCGACCGGCGAAGTGGTCAGGATCAGCCCGCAGCTGGCTGAGGATGATATCCACATCCGGATCAAGGATGTGGTCAAGTCCGCCAAGGAAATGGTATCCCTGACCGATGCCGAGATCATCTGCTCCGGTGGAAGAGGTCTGGGCGACGCGTCCGGATTCGAACTGATCAAGAAGTTCGCGGACAAGGTCGGCGGCGTTGTGGGTTCCTCCCGTGCGGCTGTTGACGCCGGCTGGATCGATCACTCCCACCAGGTAGGACAGACCGGTACCACCGTTAAACCGAAGATCTACTTCGCCTGCGGTATCTCCGGTGCCATCCAGCACCTGGCTGGTATGCAAACGTCCGATATCATCGTTGCGATCAACAAGGATTCTGATGCGCCGATCTTCGAAGTTGCGGACTACGGCATCGTAGGCGACCTGTACAAGGTTATTCCGGAAATCATCGAAGAGTGGGACAATGCAGAAGCACTCTATGATGCCTCCACGAATAAGAATTGACTTCTGAACATCGGATAAGAAAAAGAACCGTTGCGATCAGGCAGCGGTTCTTTTGTTTCGGAATCCGGAGTTACGGGTTTTCCGGCTGAGGTGGTTCCGGCGGATCAGGCTGTATCGGAGCCTGCGTTGTGGTCGTTGTTGTGGTCGTCGGCGGCTGTGTCGGAGCCGGACTCGGCGGGGCAATCGTTGTGTTGGTTGTTGTGGACTTCTCCTTCTTCTTATCCTTTTTATCTTTTTTTCTGACAACCTTGGAGTAGGTTCCCCTGGTGTAGTATTCGCCGTTGATTCTGGTGACGTTATCCGGCATCCTTGCGAAGTCCTCACGGGGCAGATCCCTGCAGACTTTGGTCATGATGGCGGACCAGAAGCGGGCGGCTGCGCCAGACATGGAGGACAGTTCGATGTTGACATCATTGCCTTCCCACAGTGCCATGGTGTATTGGGGTGTGAATCCGGAGAACCAGATATCGTACTGATCGGATGTGGTACCGGTCTTGCCGCCAACCGGCTGGTTGGGGATATCCGCTGATGCGCCGATGCCGTGGGTGACGACAGAGTGAAGAATATCCGTCATGATCCAAGCGACACCGGGGTCGTAGACCTGATGGGTTTCCGTCTGCTTCTCCAGAAGAACCTGCCCCTTGTTATCCAGAACCTTCGTGTAGAAAACGGGCGTTTTGTACACGCCGCCGTTGGGGAAGGTGGCGTAGGCCGCGGTCAGTTCCAGAGGCGTGATGCCGTCGGTAAGACCGCCCAGGGCCAGGGCAGCGGCGTTCAGGTCATTGGTGGAGCCTTCCTCATCGATGGTGGTGATGCCGTTCTTCTTCAGCATCTTCAGAGACCAGTTGATGCCGATCTGGTCGAAAACCTTGACGGCGCAGACGTTGACCGACTGCTGTACCGCACGGCGCAGGGTGATCTTGCCGGAGTATCCGCCGCCGGCGTTTTTCGGCCACTGCTTGCCGTTTCGATAAATAGGATGATCATTGATGATGCTGCCGGCCGTGATATACTTGCCCCAGCTGTCCCCATCGGTTTTATCCAGTTTCATCTTCTTGCCGTCGGCTTCCTTTTCGAAACTGAGCTGCAGAGCCGGGCCGTAAACCGCGATGGGCTTGATGGAGGATCCGGGCTGCCGGGTATGGACAGCGCGGTTATAAAGCTGCTTCCCGCTGGCGCCGCGCCCGCCCATCATGGCCTTGATTTCCCCGGTCTTGTTCTCCATAATGACGCAGGCGGCCTGGGGCTGGCGGATCTTCTGCTTCAGGGTGTATTTCTCGTCCGATACGATCAGCGTATTGCCGTCCTTTTCGAAGAAATCGGGATAATCCTTGAAAAACTGTCCGGAAATGACGCAGTTGCCGTTATCATCCAGGGTTTTATAGCCCTGCGGTATGGAGATGGCGCCGCTTTCAATGAAGTAGAATACGCCATCATCTTTCTCGTACATGCTCTTGAATTCCACACTGATGTCCGGCTGGCCGTTGACCTCAATCGGATAGAAATTCAGCCGCTTGCCGGACTTGATGGTGATTCCGCCGTCATCGTTGGTTTTGTATTCGCTGTCCTTCAGCCTGAACCGATCCCTGCTGTCAAAATACTTGTCATAGGACTGCAGCAGAACCGCTCCCGTATCGGTGCTGACCAGGTCTCCGTCCTCATTGGTTCGGATATAGGAGATGGACGTATAGTTGCCGCTGTCTTCAAATTCTTCCTCAACCGCGTTCTGAATCCTGGAGTCCATGGTCGTGTAGATCTGCAGGCCGGTGGTGTACACCATGTTCTGCGCTTCGCTCTCGGAGAGGTTGTACTTCTCCATCAGTTCCTTCTGCAGCTGTTCGATGGCGTAATCAGCAAAATAGGAGGAATGGTCATCGGCAATGGATCCGAGGTTGATGTGAGACTTCAGGTCATCGCCAAGCGCCTTGTCCCGGTCTTCTTCGCTGATCATGCCCAACTCGCACATGTGGTTGATGGCGTAGTTTCGCCGATCCACGGAAACGTCTCCATTATAAAGGTAGTTGACGGAAGAACTCTTGTCGATGATCGGCAGGTTGTTGATGGTCTTATAATAGTCGGCAATGACAAGAGCGTAGACATCCGGAGACTGGGGCAGGGCCGACAGAGAGGCGCATTCCAGCAGATCGAGGTCGGAAACGCTCTTGTTGAAGTACGCCTGGGAAGCCGCTTCCACGCCGTAGGTGTTGAAGCCCATGTAAATGGTGTTGAGGTAGGCCTCCATGATCTGTTGTTTGGTCAGGTTCTTTTCCAGAATGATGGCGCAGTACATTTCCGTAATCTTCCGGTTCATGGACCGCTGGCTCTTAATGTCAGCCAGATAGAAGTTTCGGGCAAGCTGCTGGGTGACCGTACTGGTTCCGCTGATGCTGCCGCCGCCGAAAACGCTGTCCTTGATGGCGCCGATCATACGGATGAAGTTGAACCCGTTGTGGGTCCAGAATTTGTTGTCCTCGATGGCAACCACCGCATTGACCATGTTTTCGGGAATCTGGTCATACTGGACGATGGTTCGGTTGCCTTCGTCAAAGTACAGATTCTCCATTTCCTGACCATCGGAGTCATAGACGATGGAACGCTGCTTGATCTGGGAGTAGATATCGTCCGTCTGAACGTTGGGCGCTTTCAGAAAGACAACTCCAACGAAGATGCCGACGGCCATGACCATCATGGTTCCGAAAAGCAGAATAAAACTGAAGATGGTTATGATCGGACTGAGTGTTTTCGGCGGGGGAATCGCCACAGCCCGTTTCTTTTTCCGGGAGTTGGACGATTTTGCCGGGCGGGTGATCCGGTATACCGCCTTTTTCTTTTTTCTTCCGGCTTTCGCGCCGGTGTTTTCCGACCCGGTGCCGTAGTAGAATTCCGTATTGTTATCTGCATTGCTGCGATTTGTATTTTTCTGGTCAGCCAAAATAATCCCCTCCGGTTGTTTAGTTATCCGCATTATATCATACATAAACATATAAAGGAAATGCGCGCCGGTATTTTTCACACAAATCTCATCGGATCATCACAATGGGTTGGCAGAATATTCCATTGAAATGGAAAGTATTGGAAGCAGTGGAGACGGTTGACCAAGATGATTATCCGAAGGAAACTGACCCTGTGCGCAGGGGCTTGCGCGGCAGCAATTCTGGCGGCGGAGTTTTTTGGTTCAGCGGCGGCGCTGGGCCTGGGGGCCGCCGGGATTGCTTTTGCAGTAAAGGCAGCGGGCGGCTCCGGACGGACGGCGTGGATCCTCCTTGCGCTTTACCTGTGCAGTCTGGGGCATATGCTGATTCTGTCAGGTCAGGCCGATTCATTTCCCGATCCGGAAGAACGGGTGACGCTCCGGGGAGAGGTGCTGCAGAAGGAACCGCGCCGGGACGGCGGGTACTGGATGGTTCTGCGGGCGGAGGAAGCAAACAGACGGGCGATTGACGGGGAGAAGGTGATGATTGCCTGGCGGGAAAGAAGCCGGTCTACGGATGAGGAGGCGGAATCATCATCGGATTGCCCGCTGCCGGGACAGCGGATACGGGTAACGGGAAAGCTGCAGTTGCCGCAGCCGCGGAGGAATCCCGGCGGTTTCGATCAGACGATGTATCTGCGCGGCAAAGGAATCCGGCGGGTGATGACGGCGGAAAGCCTTTCGGCTGAGACTGGGGCAGCTTCGCCATTGACCGTCTGGCTGTTTCGGGGAAAGGAGCGGTTCATCGAAGGTCTGCGAAGGCATACGGATTCGCGGACAGCGGAGGTGATGCAGGCCGTTCTGTTCGGGGAAGAGGGCTGCTTGGATGAGGACCTGACGGAAACTTTCCAGAAAAACGGCACCGCCCATATCCTGGCTGTCAGCGGCCTGCACATCGGGATTCTCTACGCGGCAATGTTGCGGCTTCGTCTGCTGCTGACCGGGTTGTTCGTCCTGCGGACCGGTCCGGTGCGGGACGCATTGTTCTATAGTCTGGCCGGCCTGTTTTTCCTCGGGTACACGGTACTGGCCGGCTGTTCGCCCTCCGTCGTTCGGGCGGTGCTGATGATCCTTCTGCATATGTTCGCCCGAATGACCGGACGGCGTTACGATCTGTGCTGTGCAGCGCTGGCGGTGGGTCTGGCCTCCATCGCGGTCAACCCGTACACGCTGTTTCTGCCCGGGTTTCAGATGAGTTTTCTGGCGGTGTTTTCCCTGTCGCTGTTTCTGCCCCTCATCAGCCGATGGTATACGGGAATTCTGATGGCTGGTCTCGCTGTCCAGCTGGGTCTGGGTCCCTATATTCTCTGGCAGTTTGGCTGGATCAGCTGGATTGCGGTGTTCATCAACATTCCGGTGGTTATGGCCGCGGGACTGCTGGTTCCGCTGGGCATGGGATCGCTGTGCCTGACGGTGCTGTTTGCCGGGTTACCGGATCATATCACCGATCTTATGGACCAGACGGCTGGTCTGCTGTGTGATCTGCTGATTCGCCTGAATGCGGTCTGCTGCGCGGATCGGGTGACGTACCTGACCTTGGCGGCTCCGCCGGTTGCTTTGGTGTTCCTGTATTATCTGTGCCTTTTTGTCTTTGCTTCAGAGAGCGGACGGCTTCTGGTCATCCGCAGGGAATATGGAAAGATTGCCGCTGCCGCCATCTGTGTTCTGCTCGTTTCCTGCGCGGCAGCCGGCGCCGCCGATGATGGATTCCGGCGTATGGATCTGGTGTTCGTTGACGTAGGGCAGGGGGACTGCATGCATATCCGGACCGGCGGAAACCACTATTTGATCGACAGCGGCGGAAACGAGAACTATGCGGTCGGAAAGAAAACGGTGAAACCTTATCTGCTCAGGAATGGCGTATCACGCGTGGACGGCGCTTTCGTCACCCACCTGCATACCGACCATTATCAGGGAATCTGCGAACTGGCCCGGGAGGGCATGATCCGCAGGCTGTTCCTTGCGGAGGTCAATCGCCGACGGGAGCGGGAAATCTGCGCGCAGACCGGCCTGCCTCCGGAGCGGATCACTTATCTGCGGGCTGGTCAGCGTCTGCGGCTGTCGAAGAATGCCGTGCTCGATGTAGTATGGCCGACGGTAAAGGACGATCCACTCGGGACGCCGGGTGACGGGACGGCTGACGAGGATGAGAATGCCTCCAGTCTGATTATGAAGATCACCATCAATGGGGTGAGTCTTCTGGCCACCGGCGATCTGGGGGAGGAAGGGGAACAGCAGCTGATGAAGCTGTACAGAAACCAAGGGGGCAGTCCGCTTCACGCAGATATCCTGAAGGTCGGACATCACGGATCCCGATACAGCACCGGCGCTGCCTTCGCGGAAACCGTCGCTCCGTCCGCCGCGGTCATACAGGTCGCTGTCCGGAACGTGTACGGCCATCCGACGAGGGAAACGCTGAACCGACTCAGCCATCTCGGAATCCCCGTCTTCCGGACCGACCGGCAGGGAGCCATCGGCATGAAGCTGCGGGACGGGAAGGTAAGGAAGGTAAAAACCATGATCGACGCTTCCCAATGACCGCGATCCTCTTGTTCTTTGCCGGGCAAACATCTATAATGATGGAGCAAACCAGAGTACAGGAAACATCGCTGAGGAGTTGTCGAAGATGGCCTATGGGAGAGCGGAGGGGCCGCATGCCTTTGTCAGACTGGAAAAGGATCTGAAGGAGGGGAATGTTCCCGCCCTGATTTTGCTGTGCGGGCAGGAAGCCTATCTGACGGATCATTACGCGCGCACCCTTGCTGACCGGTTTACGGAACCGGCATCGAAGCAGATGGATCTGGTCGTAATCCCCCGGGAGAGTCTGAACAATGACGGGATTTGCCTGGCAGCGGAAACGCTGCCGCTGCTGTCGGTACGGAAGGTGATTCTGATCAGCGGCCTGATCAATCCGAACGGAAAGTGGCCGAAGGCCTATGAACAGGAAAAGGAGAGCATTGAGGAATTTTTGAGGTGGCTCAGGGAGATACCGGATCGTGTTCTGGTGATTCTGACTGCCGATTCTCCTCTGACGGTGGGAGACTACACCCGGCAGAGCGACGGAAAAAAGCTGAAAAAACTCCGGACCGCAGTGACGCAGGCCGGCGGAGCGACGTATGACTTCACGCCACTGGATCGGGCGACGCTGCGGAGTTTTGTGGCCAAGCGGTTTCAGCAGGCCGGAAAGACCTGCACCAGAGACGCTCTGCAGAGGATTCTGCATGACAGCGGCTACGATAACCGGTATGTGGACTACGATCTTTACGCACTGGAGAATGATCTGAAAAAGATCATCGCGCACAGCGGAGATTCACCGCTGGTGACCGCGGCGGATCTGAACGGTACCCTGTCGGTAAATCCGGAGAACAACGTGTTTGCCATGCTCGACGCCATCGGGCGGGGGCGAAAGGATCAGGCGCTGCTGCATCTGAATACGCTTCTCGAAGAAGGAGAGTCGGAATTCGGCATTCTCTTCGGGATCATCCGGCAGCTGGAACTGATGCTGATGGCCCGGGAGCTGCAGGAAGAGGGACGCTCTGTCGGACAGAGCGCAGCGTATCTGAAGAAAGAAGAAAAAACAGCGGAATTCCGGGCAAAGAAGGCGGCGGAAACAGCTGCCCGGATTCCGGCGGCACAGCTGAAGCGCATGCTGCGGGAAGCCA
>JAUNRL010000200.1 GCA_030535715.1 Bacillota bacterium | reverse complement strand
AAGGAAGCGAAAACCGTCTCCGTCGACCACGTTGCCGGCACCGATCTTCACCTCGTCGCCGTACTTTTCCCGTACAAAGGCAAGGGTTTCCTTCTGCCACTGGGAATAGCCCTCCGAAGAGTCTATGCACAGCACATCTGCGCCCGCTTCCACCAGCGCAGGAATCCGTTCCCGGAAGTCCCTGGTGTTGACGCCGGCGCCGACCATGTAGCGCTTGTTTTCATCCAAAAGCTCATCCCGATATTCCTTATGGGTATCGTAGTCCTTGCGGAACACGAAATAGGCCAGCCGCTGATCGTCATCCACAACGGGAAGAGCGTTCAGCTTGTAATCCCAGAGCATATCGTTGGCCTCGCTGAGGGAGATGCCCTCCTTGGCCACCACCAGCTTCTCAAAGGGGGTCATGAATTCGCTGATCTTCGTCTCCGGATCCATCCGGCTGACCCGGTAATCCCGACTGGTGACCATGCCGATCATTTTGCCCTCCGCCGTTCCGTCCTCCGTCACTGCGGTGGTGGAGTGGCCGGTCCGTTCTTTGAGCAAAAGCAAGTCCGCCAGAGTCTGATCCGGACGGATGTTGGTGTTGCTTTTGACAAAACCGGCCTTGTGATTCTTCACCCGCCGGACCATTTCCGCCTGACTCTCGATGGGCTGAGAACCGAAGATAAAGGAGATTCCTCCTTCCTTGGCCAAGGCGATGGCCAGCCGGTCGCTGGAAACCGCCTGCATGATCGCCGACGTCATGGGAATATTCATGTGCAGCGCCGGCTCTTCCCCCTTGCGGAATTTCACCACCGGAGTCTTCAGAGAAACGTTCTCCACCCGGCATTCCGACGAGGAATACCCGGGTACCAGCAGATACTCGCTGAACGTTCTCGATGGTTCATCATAAAAATGTGCCATAGTCTCTCCTTCTTCTGTCACCGCCTTCGCGGATCTGTCCCGGCATAACTGTGTGCCTCTTCGGCCCGCTTATTTCGAATGAATTCCTGTCTTCAATATAACATAGATTTCCGGCTCTTTCCACGAAAAAACTGCTGTATGGTAACTTCCATACAGCAGCCTGTTACGCCCGGCGATCAGGCCCGGGCCGCCGGATCCCCTTCATCACGCGCATCCTGCACCGTTTCTGCCGCAGCCGGCCGGGTTTCTGTTCCCGTCAGCTCCGGTTCCTGCCAGGATTCCGCCTCCGCTGACGGGACCGCCTGTGCCGTCTGTTCCGCCGGGGCGGCCATGAATGCCGGTTCCTCTTCCGGTCCCGGTTCGGATCGGAAGCTTCTGATCCGGGGTCTGCGGCGGAGCAAATCCAGCATCAGCCGCATCTCCTTCTCATGGAGGGTGATCCCTCTGCCCATCTGGGCGTGATCCGGCGACCAGTCGCAGATATCGTATTTGGGAGAATTCCCGTTCCAGCTGACCATGTTGATCTCCTTGTTCCATCCGGTCTGGTGGGAAGAGATCACGCCGATCTCTTCGGTGATCTCGTAGGTTACTTCCCGATTGTCATTCATTGCCATAGTATAATCTCCTTTCCTGATGCCCCTCTCTTCCCTCTGCCGGTGATTATACTATGTTTGGAAAATATTGTCAATCCATAATCTTACATTTTATGAAGTTTCTACCTTACCGGCGGCGACTCCCAGACGCGCATGCCGCCCTTCGGCAGCGGCTCCCAGTCATCGTCCACCCGCAGTCCCTTCAGGTTGTTTTCCAGGGCGCGGATCACACCGCTGTGCGCGACGATGATGATGTTGCGGCCGTAGTCTTCCTCCAGAATCCGGCGCATTGCCTTCACGACGCGGTACTGCATATCGTAGAAGTTTTCGGCGCGGTTGCCGGTCTTGAAGGTGAACAGATCTTTTCCCCGACAGGCATAGTCCTCCGGAAACTGTTCCCGGATCTCCCGGATCGACCGGCCCTCCCATTCGCCCAGAGCGATCTCCCGCAGGTCTT
>JAUNRL010000199.1:338-1969 GCA_030535715.1 Bacillota bacterium | reverse complement strand
ACCGGCCGGACCCACAAGCTGGGTGAGACCCATGAAGGCGCAGCCGTCATGGACTGGATGGATCAGGAGCAGGAACGTGGTATTACGATCACCTCTGCTGCGACGACGGCCCAATGGAAGGATACCAGAATCAATATCATTGATACGCCGGGACATGTGGATTTCACCGTTGAAGTGGAACGTTCCCTGCGTGTTCTGGATGGCGCAGTCACGGTTCTTTGCGCGAAGGGCGGCGTAGAGCCCCAGTCTGAGACCGTATGGAGACAGGCGGAGAAATACCGTGTGCCCCGGATGATCTTTGTCAATAAGATGGACATCATGGGCGCGGACTTCTATCGCGTGGTCGACATGGTCAAGGACAGACTCAAGGCGAATGCCGTGCCGATTCAGCTCCCCATCGGCAAGGAGGAAACCTTTGTCGGAATCATCGACCTCATCAAAATGGAGGCAGAGATTTACAGAGATGAGCTGGGCAAAGAATACGAAAAGGCGGAGATTCCCGATGAACTGAAGGATGACGCCGCTCTGTGGCGGGATCAGCTGGTGGAATCCGTATCTGAACTCGATGATGATCTGATGATGAAGTTCCTCGAAGGCGAGGAAATCACCGAGGAGGAAATCAGACGGGTGATCAGAACGGCGACCATTGCCGGCAAACTCGTACCGGTGACCTGTGGCAGCGCGTACAAGAACAAAGGCGTACAGATGATGCTGGATGCCGTGGTGGATTTCATGCCTTCCCCGCTGGATATCCCGCCGATTACCGGCGTAGATCCCGAAACCGGCAAGGAGGAAGAAAGACCCGCGGACGACAAGGGCCCGTTTTCGGCGCTGGCCTTTAAGATCATGGCCGACCCGTATGTGGGCAAGTTGGCATTTTTCCGCGTATACTCCGGCACGCTCAAATCCGGTTCCTACGTCTACAATTCGACGAAGGGCAAGAAGGAGCGTATCGGAAGGATACTGCAGATGCATGCCAACAAGCGGGAGGATATCGACATGGTATACTCCGGCGATATTGCAGCAGCAGTAGGACTCAAAGTCACGACGACGGGAGACACCCTGTGCGACGAGCGCCGGGATATCATCCTGGAGTCAATGGAATTCCCGGATCCGGTCATCGAAATCGCCATCGAGCCGAAGACGAAGGCCGGCCAGGAGAAGATGGGCATCGCTCTGGCGAAACTGGCGGAGGAGGATCCCACCTTCAGGACCTACACCAACGAGGATACCGGACAGACCATCATCGCCGGTATGGGTGAGCTTCACCTGGAGATTATCGTGGACCGGCTGCTTCGTGAGTTCAAGGTGGAAGCCAACGTAGGCAAACCGCAGGTTTCCTACAAGGAGACCATCACCAGCGAGGCGGAAGTAGATCACAAGTACTCCAAGCAGACCGGCGGACACGGACAGTACGGTCACGTCAAGATCAGGCTGTACCCGAGAGAGCCGGGCGAGGGGTTCGAATTCAAAAGCTCCATCGTCGGTGGAGCGATTCCCAAGGAGTTCATCCCCAAGATCGAGGAGGGAATCCGGGAAGCCATGGAGACCGGCCCGGTGGCCGGTTACCAGGTCGTCGACTGCGGCGTGGAACTGTACGATGGTTCCTATCACGAAGTCGACTCCTCGGA
>JAUNRL010000199.1:0-303 GCA_030535715.1 Bacillota bacterium | reverse complement strand
GTCATCGGGGACATCAGTTCCTGCAGGGGCAGGATCGAAGGATCTGACATGAACAACGGCGCCGTTGCCGTCAGAGGTTATGTGCCTCTTTCAGAGATGTTCGGCTACGCGACCGATCTTCGTTCGCGAACCCAGGGCAGAGGCGTCTACGTCATGCAGTTTGACCACTTCGAAAGGCTGCCGGACAGCCTGCTGGATTCCATAAACAAATAATATCCGATAAACGTATTGCATGAGGAGAAAAGCAAATGGCAAAGCAGAAATTTGAAAGAAACAAGCCGCATATCAACATCGGAACCATCG
>JAUNRL010000040.1 GCA_030535715.1 Bacillota bacterium | reverse complement strand
CAGGGGCAGGTGCAGTAGCGTAGGCAATATGTACCCGGCGGGCTTTCCCGCCGGGCTCTTTTCCCATACAGGTTAGCCTTGACGAACTGCAGTTAGTAATTCTACACTCAAGTTAGACCGGACAAACAACCGGAAAGGAACGGGACGGCGGATGACTGCCGGCCTGAGGCAAGGACAGAAGGCAGGATCATGACAACACTGAGGGAACTGAAACCCGGTCAGCAGGGGCGGATCACCGCCGTAGGCGGCGAAGGAAATCTGCGGCAGCATTTTCTCGATATGGGCGTCATTCCGGGGGAAGAAGTCGCCGTGGTGAAGTATGCCCCCATGGGGGATCCCATGGAACTGACGATTCAGGGATACCGGCTGACTCTGCGTCTGGCCGATGCAGAGAAGATTCAGGTGGACCGGGAGAGCCCCGGCAGCCGCAGGCAGGAGGAAGCCGCGGCGGCTGACAGCCGCATGGATGGCACGGTCAGCACAGGCGGCCGCGGATCCGATGAAGACCAGGCGGGCGCCGGCAGACGTCCCGCGCTGGATCCGTCGCCGGAACATCCGGGTCTGGGCGAAGGCGGTCGGTTTCATCCGAAGGGAAGCGGAGATCCGCTGCCGGATGACGCCGTGCTGAGTCTTGCTCTGGTGGGCAATCAGAACTGCGGCAAGACTACTCTCTTCAACCAGCTGACCGGCGCCAACCAGCACGTGGGCAACTTTCCCGGCGTGACGGTGGACCGTAAGGACGGCGTGATCAAGGGGCATCCGGAAACCGTGGTTACCGACCTGCCGGGCATCTATTCCATGTCTCCCTACAGCAGCGAGGAGATCGTCTCCCGCAACTTTGTTCTGGAGGAAAAGCCCCGGGGCATCATCAACATTGTGGACGCCACCAACATCGAACGGAATCTCTATCTCACCATGCAGCTGCTGGAGATGGATGTTCCGATGGTTGTGGCACTGAACATGATGGATGAAGTGGCTGCGGGCGGCGGAAGCATCGATATCAATTCCATGGAGGCTCAGCTGGGCGTTCCGGTTATTGCCATTTCCGCGGCGAAGAACCAGGGCGTTCGGGAATTGGTTGACCATGCGCTTCACGTGGCGAAATATCAGGAAAAACCGCTCCGCCAGGATTTCTGCGAACCGACGGAAGCCGGCGGAGCCGTTCACCGGTGCCTTCACGGCATCATTCATCTGATCGAAGATCACGCGGTGCAGGCGGGCCTTCCCGTGCGGTTCGCCGCGGACAAGCTGATCGAAGGCGATCCGCTGATTGCAGAGCAGCTGAAGCTGGAACCCAACGAGGCGGAGATGGTGGAGCACATCATCCTGCAGATGGAAAAGGAAAGGGGATTGGATCGCAGTGCGGCCATCGCCGACATGCGGTTTTCCTTCATTCACCGGGTCTGCTGCGGTACGGTTCGCTATCCCCGGGAAAGCCGGACGAGGATCCGCAGCGAAAAGATTGATCAGATTCTTACGGGCAAATACACCGCCATCCCCCTGTTCTTTGGCATCATGGGTCTGGTGTTCTGGCTGACCTTTAACGTGATCGGCGCCGTCCTGCAGAATCTGGTGGCGACAGGTGTCGGGATTCTGACGCGGATCGTAGATCAGATTCTGACGGCGACTGACGTAAACGCGGCGATTCACAGCCTCATCATCAAAGGAATCTTCGAGGGTGTCGGCGTGGTGCTCAGTTTCCTGCCGATCATCGTGACCCTGTTCTTCTTCCTGTCGATTCTCGAAGACAGCGGGTACATCGCCAGGGTTGCCTTTTTCATGGACAAACTCCTGCGAAAGATCGGTTTATCCGGCCGCAGCATCGTGCCCATGCTCATCGGCTTCGGCTGTACGGTGCCGGCGGTCATGGCTACTCGGACCCTGCCCAGCGAGAGGGATCGGAAGATGACCATCCTGCTGACACCCTTCATGAGCTGTTCGGCCAAGGTGCCGATCTACGCCTTCTTTACCAGCGCCTTTTTCCCGGGGCACGGTGCCCTGATCATGATCGGGCTCTATGTCTTTGGCGTTCTGCTGGGGATTCTGGCGGCTTTTGTGTACAAGAAGATCTTCCGCGGCGAGGCAGTCCCCTTTGTTATGGAATTGCCCGATTACCGCATGCCCGGCGCCGGCAACGTCCTGTGCCTCATGTGGGACAAAGCGAAGGACTTCCTCCAGCGGGCATTCACCATCATCCTGCTGGCGACCATCGTGATCTGGTTTCTCAAGAGCTTTGATCCCCATATGAACATGGTCACCGATTCCCAGGACAGCATGCTGGCCATCATTGCCGGCTGGCTGACGCCGGTCATGGCGCCGGCCGGGCTGGGTGACTGGCGGATCTGCACCGCTCTCATCGCCGGATTTATAGCCAAAGAGACTGTAGTATCCACGCTGGGGATTCTCTTCGCTGGAAACATCGCCGGGGCCATGAGCGCCTTGACGGCTGTCTGCCTGCTGGTCTTCTCCCTGCTCTACACGCCCTGTGTGGCGGCCATCGCCTCCACCAGACGGGAACTGGGATGGGGCTGGGCTCTGGGCGTCGTCGTCTGGCAGTGCGTCATCGCCTGGGTAATGGCGGCTCTGACGTTTCAGATTGGGGGTATGATTCTATAGAGGGGTGCTTTGTCCGAATTCGTCCCGGCGGCTAAAGATCCTCCCGCATCCGCAGGGTGGACAGCCAGACTCCAGCCAGTGTGACGGCCATTCCGACCACCGTATACCAGCCCCAGAGATCGCCCATGATCACAATGCCGGCAACGACGCCGATGACCGTGGACAGGCTGCTGACCACGTTGTTTCCCAATGCCGCATCCACGTACTGGAGAAAGCGGTTGTAGCAGACGTAGGAAGCGAAGGCGCAGAAGACAGCCAGGAACAGCATGTCGGCCATGATGTGCCAGTCGGTGATAAGGATACGGAAAGCGGCATCCAGCCGATAGCCCTGATCCAGCGCGATCAGATTGAATAGGACTGCCCCTTCAAAAGCCATCACAGCCGTCACCGTGGAAGCGTTGAAGTCTGCGGAGGCTTTTTTGCTGGACAGGCTGTACATGCTGGCGGCGATGACGCCCAGGATCATGCAGAGCATGCCCGTCCGGGTTCCGCCGAGAGAAAAGGCCGGAGAAAAAACGGTGGCGATGGCCACACCGGCAAAGGTGATCAGAAGGCTGGCCACCAGCTTCCAGTCCGCCCGGTGGTGAAAGAGCAGAATGCCCAGAATCAGCGTCATGCTGGGAATAGTGGCCACGAAGATCGCGCAGGTTGATGCCGAGGTCAGCTTCACGCCCCAGGCTTCCAGAATGGAGTAGGCGCAAGGCTCGAACAGTCCGGTCAAGAACAGGAATACCACGTTTTTCTTGCCGTGGATCCGGACGCGGAGTTTTCCCGCAGCCATCAGAATGAGAAACAGGAAGGCGGTGATGCTCCACCGGGCAGCAAGTAGCTGAATGGGCTCCATCGCCTGAACAAGCCGGGCAAGAGAAATAAAGGCAATTCCCCATCCGAAGGAGATCATTGCGACCAGAAATACGATGAGCATCCAGTTTTGGGATTGCTTTTTCATCAGCCCTCCATGGCTTTGAGCCGTTCCGTCGCCGCAATGCTGTCGATGATGGCCATGACCGCTTTTTCCAGTGGACGTCCCTTGTTGTAGTCCGCCCTGAACGCGAAGTTCGCCCGGTTCTCCCGGATGAGCCACTCCGCATCATACATCAGCGCGACGATTGATCTGTTCATTTGCCTCTCTCCTCATATTCCTCCGCCAGCATGGACCTCAGGTGCACGTCGTACAGCCGGCAGTTATTCCGCAGCATTCCCCTCATGCGGAATGGAGAAGTGCCGATGGTTGTATTTCTGCCTGCACTGACACCATTGTGCGCTCTATCCGCCGCATTTGCAAGCAGAACTGCCGGCAGCCCTCTTCATTCTGTCAAAATCGAAGGGTAGGATATCGGATAATCGTTCGGAGGCAGACCGTTTTTGAACGATTGATCGATACATGCCACTTCCGTTCACAGAAAAACGGTTTTTTTTGTATGAAAACCAGATTCGGGCAGGGCTCGTTCAAAATGGGCTCGACCGGGAGTCCGTCAGAGGAAAAAATGAGACTGTTCTTGAATCCGGAAGGGAGAAGAACAGGGTTTGTTCAAAATGAGATTCTCTGGTGGCTCGCGGGACAGTCCGGGAACGGTCCGGCGGGCGGTGTGTGCAGGTGGAGAGGGACAGAACTGATCCTGCCGGAAGAGGGACAAGGCTTGATTCCTGCGGGGGAATGGAGTAAGATAGGATGAGCGGTTAGGGATCGGCCGGCGGGCGGGTTCCGGGTGCTGAAATCAGAGCAGTTCGGGTCCGATATCCTGCTCTTAAAAAATGAAAACCAAAGGAGTTAACGGAATATGAATCTCATCCGGCGCGAGATGGAGGATTACCGCGTGATGCTGCGGAACATCCCCAGTCTCGTGGTTTCTCTGTTTTTCATCAGCGTCATTCTGATGAACCTCCTTGCCAACAAGGAACTGTTCAATACGCACTGTCTGGCGCTTGACTGCGGCTTCTGCCTCAGCTGGGTCAGTTTTCTGTGCATGGACATGATCTGCAAGCGATTCGGCCCCAAAGCGGCGGCCAAGATTTCCATCCTGGCGCTGGCGGTCAATCTGGCGGCGACGCTGATCCTGAAACTGCTGTCCCTGACACCGGGCATGTGGGGGGAGTATTATTCGACAGGCCTGACGGAGGTGAACGATGCGCTGAACGCCACCATCGGCGGATGCTGGTATGTGGTGCTGGGCAGCAGCACGGCCATGCTCGCCTCTGCCATCGCCAACTCCTTCATTAACCACATGATCGCCCGGCGGCTGACCTTCGGCGGGTTCAAGGCCTTCGCCGTTCGATCCTTTGTGTCGACGGGAGTTGCGCAGTTTATCGACAATCTGGTTTTCGCAACCATCGTTTCGGTGCATTTCTTCGGCTGGACCTGGATGCAGGTGTTCTTCTGTTCTCTGACGGGAGCGGCTATGGAGCTGCTGTGTGAGGTGGTCTTCAGTCCCTTCGGTTACCGGATCAGCCAGCAGTGGGAAGAGGAGCAGGTCGGCGAGCAGTATATCCGTTACAGAGAAGAACGGATCAAAGGGTGCGTGGCAGAAAGAGGGTAAACCATGAGGATTCTGATCACGGGAGCGGCCGGCGGAATCGGCAAAGCGACAGCGGAATACTTCCTCGCCAGAGATCATGAGGTGCACGGCATCGACCTTCTGCCGTCTGCCATCCAACACAGCCGGTATCGTCATCACGAGGCGGACGTCCGGGAACCCCGGAGTTTTCCGCGAGACCTGCAGCCTCAGGTGCTGATCAACTGTGCCGGTGTGCAGAACAGCAGCGGGGACATCGAGGTGAACCTGAAGGGCGTAATGAATATGACCGAGTGCTACGCCATCGGCAATGAGGCGATTCGCGCTGTGATCAATTTAGGCTCCGCCAGCGGACATACCGGGGCGGAGTTTCCCGAATACGCCGCCAGCAAGGGCGGTGTGATCGCCTACACAAAGAATACGGCACTGCGTCTGGCTCCGCAGGCAACCTGCAACAGCATCGATCCCGGCGGCGTGATGACAGAGCTGAACCGGTGCGTGATCGATAATCCCCGTTTGTGGGAACGGATCATGGCGATGACGCCCATGAAGCGCTGGGCGCAGCCGGAGGAGATCGCCGAATGGATCTATTTCGTCGCCGTGAACAACCGGTTCATGACCGGGCAGAACCTGCTCATTGACGGCGGGGAAGCGGGCAACGTGGAGTTTGTCTGGGAGGACTGAGTGCAGCAGGACGAAACACGATACATGAAAGCATTTATCTGGAAACATTTTGTCAAAGACTATGAAAACACCAAGGATCCGGAGGTTCGCGCCCGGTATACCCGGCTGACCGGAACTCTGGGAATCCTGGTGAACAGCCTGCTCTGCGTGATGAAGATCGTGCTGGGGATCCTCACGCAGTCCATCGCGGTGATCGGCGACGGACTGCATGACATGGCAGATTCCCTGGCGGCCTGCATCACGCTGCTGGGGGCGCACTGCGCCAGAAAGCCGGCTGACCGGGATCATCCCTACGGGCACGCGCGGATTGAGTATCTGGCCAGTCTGGTGGTGTCGGCCATCGTGTTGGTGGTGGGCGTGGAACTGTTCCGCAGTTCCTTTGACAAGATCCTGCATCCCATGGCGACGGAGTTTTCCTGGCTGATGATCGCCATTATGCTCTGCGCCATCCTGCTCAAAGGAAGCAGTGCTCTGTTCACCATCGCCACGGGCAGGCACATTGCGTCCCTGCCGGTGATCGCCGCCGGCATTGACAACCGCAACGACGTGATCACCAGCATCGTCATCGTGATCGGCATGCTGATTCATCATTACACCGGGATGAATCTGGACGGACACATGGGCTGCCTGGTGGCGCTGTTCATCCTGTACTCCGGCATCATGCTGGTGCGGGAAACCATCGGTCCGCTGTTGGGCGAGCCGCCGGACAGGGAGACCATCGACGCGGTGAAGGAGATCATCCTTTCCCACGCGGAGATTCTGGGCTTTCACGATCTGATCATCTACAACTACGGGCCGGGAAAGAACTTCGCGTCCTTCCACGCGGAGGTGGATGCCGGGATGGAGATGATCCATGCTCATGATCTGATCGATCACATTGAGCGGGAACTGAAGCAGAGGCTGCGGATGACCGTGACCTGCCACATGGATCCGGTGGAAACCAACGATCCGGTGCGCCGGCAGATGGAACAGGCCGTCACGGAGGCGGCGCGGCAGTTCGCGGTAATCGAGGGCTTTCACGATCTCCGGGTGGTCCGGGATGAGGATGAAGATGTCCGCAAGGTCGTCTTCGATCTGGTGGTCAGCGCCGGAAACGATTACCCGGCCGAGGATATCGCAAAGGCAATGGATGCCGCGGTCAAAAACATGGATGAAGGCGCCGAAGCCGTAATCATCTACGATCAGGCGTTTAACTGATCTGCGGAAGGGGGAGAGACTCCAGTCACCCCGCTTCAGGCAGACAGATCATACGAGAGAACGGAGTACAGCAGACCGACGATGAATAACCGGCCCGCCAAAACGGCGGAACAGCAGAAACGAGAATACCGCAACGGGCTGATCGCCTCCTGCGGGTGCATGGTCCTCTGGGGCGTACTGCCCGTCTACTGGAAGGCGCTGATTCCCATCAGCTCCTGGGTCATCATTATCTACCGGATTTTTCTAGTGAATGTGGTGGCTATGCTGATGGCCCGAACCCGGTACTCCTGGGGGGAGATTTTTCACCCCCTGTTTCATAACGGCCGGATGGCCCTGAAGTTCCTGGCGGCGGGCGCGGTGATCACGATGAACTGGAGCACTTACATTTGGGCGGTCAACGCCGGACATATTGTGCAGGCCAGCATCGGTTACTACATCGAGCCCCTGATGGTCTGCATCTTCGGTATCATCTTTTTTAAAGAGAAGCTGACGGCCTTCAACCTGACGGCTATGTGCCTGGCGGGACTGTCGGTGGTGATTTTGCTGGGGCATTTTCATCAGATCCCGGGGATTTCCCTGGGCATCGCCCTGACCTTCGCCGTGTATTCCGCCATCAAGAAGACCGTGTCCCAGCCGCCGCTGATCTCGCTGGTGTATGAGACCATCTTTTTTGCTCCGGCGGCGCTGGCGGTGATCATCTGGCTGGAGGCGACGGGAAGGGGAGCCGGGGGCGTGGGTGAGCCATACCAGTATGGATTGCTTTTGCTCTGCGGGCTGGTGACCGTCGTGCCCCTGTCCATGTTCGCATCGGCAGCCCAGAAGGTGAGCATGTTTGCCCTGGGGCTTTCGGAATACATCAGTCCGACCCTGTCCATGATCCTGGGCGTCATGGTCTACCGGGAGCCGACGGATCGAATCCAGTTCCTGGCCATTGGGATCATCTGGATCGGGCTGATCTTTTTTTCCTGGGGAGAATGGAGGGAGAATAAATGACGTTTCCCATCGAATTATGCATCGTGTTCGGGGTAGCCGTGCTGTTCAGCAGCATCGGTCTGTACCGGACGCTCTGGTTCACTTCCGTGGGCTACGGACTGTCCGTGGCCGGCGCGGGGGGCATTCTGCTGCTGCTCTTTCATGCCGAAACCCTTCCGATTCTGCTGGTCTGCTGCGGCATCATGCTGTTTTTCGGCTGCCGTCTGGCGGCCTTCCTGCTGCTGCGGGAGGTCACCGGGAAGAACTGGCGCAGGAAGATGCGGGAAGAAATGGGCCCGGAATCGACGGACATGGGGGTGAAGCTCATGTTCTGGTTTGGCTGTGCGGTGCTCTATGCCATGATGGCCTCTCCACTGGTGTACCGGTTGGTCAGCGGCGGCCCGATCAGCACATCGGTGACCATTGGCGCGGCGCTGATGGGACTGGGCGCGCTGCTGGAGATGTGGGCGGATTTCAGCAAGAGCCGGCAGAAAAAGAAATACCCCGGGGAGATTTGCCGCCGGGGACTGTATCACTTCGTCCGGTGCCCCAACTATCTGGGTGAGATCATCTTCTGGACCGGTGTTCTGGCAGCAGGCATCACCGCCTTCGCCGGCGCAGGCCAGTGGATCATCGCGGGGCTGGGGTATCTGGGCATCCTGTTCGTCATGTTCAGCGCGGCCAGACGGCTTCAGCTGCAGCAGGACAGAATCTACGGCCAGGACCCCCGTTATCAGCGGTACGCCGGCCGGGTGCCGATTCTGCTCCCGTTCATTCCGCTGCGCAGCCTGCGAAACTGGAAATTTTTAGCAGGCTAA
>JAUNRL010000039.1 GCA_030535715.1 Bacillota bacterium | reverse complement strand
GTATACTTATAACGATCTTTTATATCTATTCTGAATATGGAGGTGTTTTATGGCTAAGTATTCACAAGTTGAACAGAATGGTCTGTTTGAACTTACGGAAGAAGCCAGATCAGAGCTTGCGTCTTCGTCTTATTACAACGAAGACCTGAAGCCGACTACGGTTGTCGAACGTAAGTGGACCACGTACAACATCGGGATGCTGTGGGTTGGAATGTCGATCTGTATTCCTTCCCTGTCACTGGCATCCGGACTGATTGGCATGGGTGTATCTCCCTGGCTCTCCGTTCTGAACGTAGCGCTGGGCAACCTGATCATCCTGATCCCGATTCAGCTGAACTCTCAGATCGGTACCAAGTATGGTATTCCGTTCCCGCTCTTCGCGAGACTGACCTTCGGTACCATCGGCGCGCAGATCCCGGCACTGCTGAGGGCGCTGACCGCCTGCGGATGGTGTTCCGTACAGGCATGGGTTGGCGGTGGCGCTGTGGGCGCCATCATCGGCGTATTTGCGAAAAAATTCGCAGATCCCAACTGGATGATGAGCCTTCCTTCCTGGGGCGGCATGCAGCTGGCGCAGGTTGGACAGTTCATCGGTTACATCATCTTCATGCTGTTCATCGCATGGGTTGCCTACAATGGCATGGACAGAATCAAGATCGTCCAGGACATCGGCGGCCCGCTGCTCATCGTCATCATGATCGCGCTGCTGATCTGGTCCGCTTCCATCGTCCCCGACGGCGTTGGCTTCTGGGATGTTATGAAGCAGGGCAATGACGATGCGCTGATCGCGCAGAGCGGCGGTTTCGCATTCATCTATCTCTCCGGACTGATGGGCAACATCGCGTTCTGGGCTACGATGGCTCTGAATATTCCGGACTTTTCCCGGTACGCGAGATCTCAGAAGGATCAGTTCATGGGTCAGCTGCTCGGTATGCCGGTTCCCATGGCTTTCTGCGCTTTCGTCGGTGCGTACTATGCACAGGCGACCAAGATGGCCTTTGGTGAGGCCATGTTCGACCCGACCGGCGTTCTGTATCACATCAACAGCCCGATCGTCGTTCTGATTTCCGCTATCGGTACTGTGGCAGCTACGATCACGACCTGTGTGGCCGCGAACGTTGTTGCTCCGGCAAACGGAATTTCCAACATCAACCCCAAGAAGATCACCTACAGAATGGGCGTTATCGTCACCGCACTGTTCGCGTTCTTCATCCTGCAGGCATGGTGGATCTATGGTTCCGGTGCGGCGTACTTCACCTGGATGAACGCTTACGGAACGATCCTGGCGCCGATCGCCGCGATCTTCATCGCCGACTACTTCGTGGTCAAGCAGAAGAGGATCGATATCCTGAGCCTGTTCCAGGGCAGAGAGGGAAGATACTGGTACTCCGGTGGCTGGAACTGGGCTGCGGTTATCTCCTGGTTCTGCGCATTCATCCTGCCGCTGCTGCCCTACTTCGGCGCGTCCGGCGGATTCCTGAACTTCGTCAACTCCATCAACTACGTATGGTCCTTCGTCGTTGCCTTCGTCCTCTACATCATCCTGATGAAGACGGGCATGGCCGGCAGGTCCTTCGTAACCGAGGAAGAGCACGAAGCCTTCACCCAGAGAGGCTAAGCTGCGGCATAGTTTTTCAAAAGTGCCCCCGTGCTTTCGGGCACACGAGCTAAATAGGTAAGGCTCAAGACAACCGTATAAAGTCAAACGATAACTTTATATAAGAAACAGGAGCCTTGGTTTTCCGGGCTCCTGTTTACATCCGTGAAAAGGAGGAATGAGTTATGGATTTATTATTCAAAGGCGGCACCGTTGTTACAGCGAAATCCACCTTCAAGGCTGACGTAGCGGTTACAAAGGGCAGGATCAGCGCCATCGGTGCAGGTCTGAAGCCGGACAAGAACACTGAGGTCATCGATGCCAAGGGCAAGATGATCCTGCCGGGCGCTATTGATGGACATACCCATCTGGCCATGCCGTTTGGCGGAACCATCGCGACGGATGATTACTTCACCGGAACGAGAGCGGCAGCATGCGGCGGCACCACCACGGTGTTTGACTTCGTCCTGCAGGGCGTAGGCGAAACCATGGATGCGGCTCTGAAGAGAAGAGACGACATCTGCAGGGCAGACGGCCCGGCCTGTGACTATTCCTATCATATCGGCGTCGGCGACGTCACCACTCCGGAAATGCTGGCATCCATGGACGAATGTATGAAAATGGGCGTTGCCACCTTCAAGGTATTCATGGTCTATGACTTCGGCGTAGATGATGGTCAGTTCTTCGAGACACTGCAGCACGCGGCGAAGATCGGCGCACTGGTCGGTGTCCATGCAGAGAACAGGGACGTCAACAATGCACTGATCAAGAAGTTTCTGGCAGAGGGCAAGACCGATGCATGGTACCACTATCTGTCCAAGAATGAAGATGTTGCCGGTGAGGCTGACGTGAGAGCGATCAACCTGGCCAAGATGGCGGGCGCTCCTCTGTATATCGTTCACCTGGACAACAAACAGGGTGTTGAGGCAGTCGCTCAGGCGAGAGCGGAAGGCTATCCGATCTTTGCCGAGACCTGCCCGCAGTATCTGTATTTCACCAAGGATGTCTATAAGAAGGGCATTCCGGAGCTGAAGTTGAGAGCGCGCGACTTTGTCTGTTCACCTCCGATGAAGGGCAAACCGTCACAGGATGCGCTGTGGAACGGCATCAAGACCGGCGCTGTCTCCACCCTGGCGACCGACCATTGCCCGTTCCTGAAGAAGGAAAAGGACTGGGGCATCAAGCAGAAGGACGGCAAGAAGGGCAACTTCACCACCATCCCCAACGGCTGCGCAGGCATTGAGAATATGTATCCTTATATCCTGTCCGAAGCCAACAAGGGAAGGATCTCCTTCAACAAGGCGGTCGAGATCTCTGCGACGAACCCGGCGAAGCTCTTCGGTATCGACTACTGCAAGGGCGCCATCGAGGTTGGTCTGGATGCGGATATCGTCGTCTACGATCCCAAGAAGGAATTCGAGGTCAATAACAGGAAGAACCAGCACGGTGCTCTGGACCACACCATCTGGGAGAAGGCCAAGTTCAAGGGTTATCCGGTTGCGGTCTACAACCGCGGCAAGCTGCTCTTCGACGGCAAGGACTATGTCGGCCAGTCCGGCGACGGCAAATTCATCAAGCAGAAGAAGATCAAGTTCAAGGGCCCGGAATTCTAAACCGACCACAGACAACAACAGGAAAAACCGCTGCGTCATGCAGCGGTTTCAGACCGTAGACAAAGGTCCCCGTGAAGAGGGGCCTTTTGTCATGCCCACGGGAGTTGCCTTTGCGGGGTCGAAATGGGCCTGAATCTGAAAAAACGTGAGCCTGCAGGCTCACGGGAGTTGCCTTTGCGGGTCTCCAAAAGGAGGCCGCGGCTGCGGCCCGGCACCTACAGCACGTTGCCGTCCCCGTCAAAAAGCGGCAGCTTGGCCAGGACGGTGATGTCCTCCCGGTCGAAGGCGTCGCCTTCGGCCAGCACAGCCATCTTGCCGACGATGTTGCCGCCGGCCTGATGCACAATTTCTTCGATTGCCCGCAGAGACTCTCCGGTGCTGATCACATCATCGATGATGAGAATGCGTCTGCCCCTGATCCGATCCGCTTCCTCCCTGCCCAGATAGAGGGTCTGGACATTCTCTGTGGTGATGGAGCGGACGCTGGCCCGGATTACATCCTCCATATAAATCTTGACGCCCTTGCGGGCGATGATGTAGTCGTTCATGCCGGCCTGGACCGCCATTTCGTAGGCCAGGGGAATGCTTTTGGCTTCCGCCGTGACAATCAGATCAAAATCCGGCGCTTTTTCCAGAAGCTTCTGCGCCGTATGTTTGGTAATCTCCACATCGCCGAAGAGAATGAAGGCGGCAATCTGCAGATCGTCGCTGACGGGGAACAGTTTCAGGTCGCGTTTCATTCCGGCGATGTCGATGGTGTAAAACATGATGGACCTTCTTTCTGAGAGTGCCTCGTCGCTCCGGCGGTCGATCGGCGAAGGCGCAGTTTGCGAGTATAATCTGGAATAATATTGAACTACAGGAGAAGTATACAATAAGGACAAAAATAAGTCCATGTTTTTCTTGACCCGGGGGCTTTTCTCAAGTAGAATTTAACCACAGGGGAAAGGGCTGAGTCCCCTGTGACAATACTATATATGCCAATATAAGCACGAAGATATGGTTAGTGCGTTTCTACCGTAACACCTTATTTACGACTATTGGTTGATTGTCCGAAAGACTCTTCGGGGCGCTCATCCGTATTGGCAGACAGGCAGGAGAATGCCTGTTTTGTTGTTTTTTCAGTCATTTTCATTTACAGGAGGAGCAAAAATGAAAAAAGTAATTGTACTGGTTCTGAATCTGGCCATGGTGTTTGCTGTTGGCACAGTGCTGACGTCATGCGGCGGCTCGGGTGGCGAGGGCGAATCCGATCAGGCCATGAAGGTCGGCCTCATCTGTCTGCACGATGAGAACTCCGGCTATGACCTGAACTTCATCAATGGCTTCAAGGAGGCCTGTAAAGACGAAGGCATCGAGTATCAGATCAAGACCAATATCCCCGAGGATCAGCAGGCCTATGAAGCGGCGGCGGAGCTGGCGGATGCCGGTTGCGGCATTGTCTTTGCCGATTCCTATGGACATCAGCCCTACATCATTCAGGCGGCAACAGACTTCCCCGGTGTTCAGTTCGTTTCCTGTACGGGAGACAGAGCCAAGACAGAAGGGCTGGACAATTTCCACAACGCCTTCGCGACCATCTATGAAGGCCGTTACCTGGCCGGCGTTGCAGCGGGCATGAAGCTGAACGAAATGATCGAAAAGGGCGACATCACGGCTGATCAGGCGAAGATGGGTTATGTCGGCGCGCTGACCTATGCCGAGGTAATCTCCGGATACACTTCCTTCTATCTGGGCGCCAGGTCCATCTGCCCGGATGTGACGATGGAAGTTACCTTCACCGGTTCCTGGCTCAACGAGACCGCGGAGAAGGAAGCGGCCAACAAACTGATCGACAACGGCTGCGTACTGATCTCCCAGCATGCCGACTCCATGGGCGCGCCGACTGCCTGCGAAAAGGCCGGCGTACCTGATGTATCCTATAACGGCAGCACGCAGGAAGCCTGCCCGAACACCTACATCATCTCTTCCAGAATCAACTGGACCCCGTTCTACAAGTATGCCATCGAGGGCATGCAGAACGACGGAAAGTTTGACACCGACTGGTGCGGTACGAGAGAGACCGGGTCGGTTCTGCTGACCGAGCCCAATGAAAAGGTCGCGGCGGAAGGCACGGCGGAGAAGATCAAGGAAGTTACGGCCAAGCTGGATTCCGGCGAGATCAAGGTCTTCGACACCTCCATCTTCACGGTATCGACCATCGATCCGAAGAAGTTCATCAACACCACGGCCAAGACGGACAGCGAAGGACACCTGACCAGTTACATGGCTGACGTGGAATATGATGAGAGCTTTGCCGGTGACACCGAGGCGGTCAAGGACGGCTTCTTCCATGAATCCGAATTCCGTTCGGCTCCGTACTTCAACGTACAGATCGACGGCATCAAGCTTCTGGATACCAAGTTCGAATCCATCGATTAAAAGGCAATCAATCTTCAGGGAAACTCCGGATCTGGAGTTTCCCTTTTTCCTTTGCATGAGCATCAGAAAGGAAAGGACACATTGGACAGGAAAACACCCGCCGTATCCATGCGGAACATCACGAAGATTTTCGGCACTATCGTAGCCAATGATGATGTGAGTCTGGATATTTACAAGGGCGAGATCCTCTCGCTGCTGGGAGAAAACGGCAGCGGCAAGACCACCCTGATGAATATGCTTTCCGGCATTTACTTCCCGGACGCGGGACAGATTCATATCAACGGCGAGCCGGTGACCATCGCATCACCGAGAGAAGCTTTCGAATACAAAATCGGCATGATCCATCAGCACTTCAAGCTGGTGGACGTCTTCACCGCCGCCGAGAACATCGTCCTGGGTCTGGAGAAAGAAGGCCGGCGTCTGAACCTGGGCCGGGCGGGGGAGCGGATTCGCAGGATCTGCGATACCTACGGCTTTGACGTAGACCCGTCGCAGAAGATCTACAACATGTCCGTTTCCCAGAAGCAGACCGTGGAGATCGTCAAGGTTCTCTACCGGGGCGCGGACATCCTGATTCTGGATGAGCCCACCGCGGTGCTGACGCCTCAGGAAACGGAGAAGCTCTTCGCGGTTCTGCGGAACATGAAGCGGGACGGCAAGACCGTGGTTATCATCACCCATAAGCTCCACGAGGTACAGGAAATCTCCGACCGGGTTGCGGTTCTTCGCAAAGGCAGATACATCGGGGAGATGAAGACCAGCGAGACCAATGCGCAGGAGATGACCAACATGATGGTCGGCCGGGAGGTCACCCTCAACATCGACCGGCCGGCCCCGGTAAATCCGCGCCCCAGGATCCGGGTGGAGGGACTGACCGTGCGTAGCGCGGACAACGTGCTGAAACTGGACAAAGTTTCCTTCACGGCCAACAGCGGAGAAATCCTGGGCATCGCCGGAATCTCCGGCTGCGGCCAGAAGGAGCTGCTGGAGGCCATCGCCGGACTGCAGCGCGTGGAGAGCGGCTCCATCCGCTTCGTCAACGACGACGGGTCGGAAGAGCATCTGATCGGGAAGAACCCACTGCAGATCGCTGAACTGGGCGTATCCCTGTCCTTCGTTCCCGAAGACCGGCTGGGCATGGGTCTTGTGGGCAGCATGGATCTGACGGACAACATGATGCTTCGATCTTTCCGCCGGGGAAAATCCGTCTTCACCGACCGCAAGACCCCCAGAAAGCTGGCGGAGAAGGTGGTGGACGAGCTGGAGGTCAATACCCCGGGCGTATCCACTCCGGTCAGGCGGCTTTCGGGCGGCAACGTCCAGAAGGTGCTGGTCGGCCGGGAAATCGCTTCTTCGCCCACGGTGCTGCTGTCAGCCTACGCGGTTCGGGGCCTGGACATCAATTCCTCCTATACGATTTACGATCTGCTGAATCAGCAGAAGAAGAACGGCGTCGCCGTGATCTATGTGGGCGAGGATCTGGACGTACTTCTGGAATTGTGCGACCGGATCCTGGTGCTCTGCAGCGGCCGCGTCAGCGGAATTGTCCCCGGACCGGGAGTGGACAAGAACAGAGTCGGTCTGATGATGACGAGACTGGGAGGGGGTGAAGAAGATGAGTAAAACAGGCAAAGCCAGCAGGGAACCGCTGATCCACATGACGAAACGGAAGGAAATGGGCTGGAAGCAGGCCTGGCTGATCCGCATCGCTTCCATCGTGGCCGCTCTCATTGTATGCGCTGTCGTGACGATGGCGACAACAGGGCTGGATCCCCTGAATGTCTTCGCAAGTATTCTGGAGGGTTCCTTCGGAACAGAGCGGAAGATCTGGATTCTGGGCAAGGAAACCGCAATCCTGCTCTGCATTTCCGTTGCCATGGCGCCGGCCTTCCGGATGAAGTTCTGGAACCTGGGCGGCGAAGGCCAGGTTCTCATCGGCGCGTGGCTCACCGCGGCGTGCATGATCTACCTGAACGGAAAAGTACCCGGCGGGGTCATCATTCTGGTCTCGCTGATCGGTTCGGTGGCCATCGGCGCGGTCTGGGCCGGCATCCCCGCTTTTTTCAAGGCGAGATGGAATACCAATGAAGTGCTGTTCACCCTGATGATGAACTATGTGGCGATTCAGCTGGTTGCCTACTACATCATCATCTGGGAAAACCCGAAGGGTTCATTTACCGTAGGCATCATCAACCAGTCCACCAAAGCGGGATGGCTGCCAGACATCGGTGTGTATCAGTATCTGCTGACCATTCTGGTGGTGGCCGCCGTGACGGTGGTGATGTACATTTATCTGCAGTACAGCAAACACGGCTATGAGATCGCCGTGGTCGGCGAAAGCCAGAGCACGGCACGTTATGTAGGCATCAAGGTGGACAAGGTCATCCTCCGGACCCTGCTGGTGTCCGGGGGAATCTGCGGTCTCACCGGATTTCTCATGGTGGCGGGCATCGACCATACCATTACCACCACACTGGCGGGAGGCCGGGGCTTCCTGGGCATTCTGGTGGCCTGGCTGGCTCAGTTCAACCCGCTGGCCATGGTGCTGGTCAGCCTGCTGCTGTGCATCCTGTCCAGGGGCGCGGGAGAAATCTCCACGGCCCACGGCCTGAATCCGTCCTTCGGTGATATCCTGACCGGGATCATCCTGTTCTTTATCATCGGCAGCGAATTCTTCATCAATTACCGGATTAACTTCCGGGGATCCGATAAAGCCATCAAAGAGGTAAAGAATGCCGGCAGGGAAGGAGGTCTCCGCTGATGATGTTTGATCTGTTTGGGTTCATCCCCCGGGCCATCGTACAGGGCATTCCCCTTCTGTTCGGATGTACCGGAGAAACCATATCCGAGAAGGCCGGCAGCCTGAATCTGGGCATCCCCGGCGTCATGTACGTGGGAGGCATCTGCGGCGTGATCGGCGCTTTCCTCTACGAACAGAGTGCAGGAGCAAATATGCATGCTTTCCCGGCCATTGTGATCCCGCTGCTCTCCTGCCTGGCAGGATCCCTGCTGATGGGACTTCTGTTCAGCGTGCTGACCATCACCCTGCGGGTGAATCAGAACGTGGTGGGCCTGGCCATGACCACCTTCGGCGTCGGTATCGGCAACTTCTTCGGCGGCTCCCTGATCAAGCTGACGGGAAGCGATGTTCCTTCCATTATCCTGTCGAACACCAGCGCCTATTTCAGCAAGACGCTGCCGTGGGCCCATACTACGGGACTCTTCGGCAAGCTGGTGCTGTCCTACGGCTTCCTG
>JAUNRL010000038.1 GCA_030535715.1 Bacillota bacterium | reverse complement strand
TCGCTGGCAGTTCTTTCTTCGGCATTGCACATGCCTTGCTTCCCTGGCGATTCGATTGTATTTCATATAGTTTGAGTAGGCAAGACATTTTTCTGAATATTTTTTCTGTGAGAATAATCTTTTTCCTTTTTATGGACACAGAAAAACCGGAGACGGCGCTCCCTGAGGAATCCGCCCCCGGTTCAGTATCATCGATTCTCTGCGTTTTCTTCGCTTCCGCGCCGTCCCGTCAGCAGATCCGCGTTCCTTCGGGAACCGCATCATCCACGAAGATTACCTTGCAGCCGCAGGCATTGTTGGTGCCGGCCAGAAGCATGCCTTCCGACGTGACGCCGGTCATCCGCACGGACTCCAGATTTGCCACCACAATGATCTTTTTTCCGACCAGTTCCTCCGGTTCATATTCGCCTTTCAGGCTGGATACGATAACCCGCTCACGGATTCCATCGAACAGCGTCAGTTTGAAGTTGCTTCTCGCTTTGCGGATTTCCTGACACTTCAGGACCTTGCAAACGCGCAGATCCATCGTAAAGAAATCGTCAATGGTAATCGTCGGTTCCGTGATCGGTGCCACCTCATCCGGCTCGCCGTAAACTCTCTCGGGCTTTTTTTCTTCTTCTGCCGGAGCCAGCGCCGCCTGCTCCGCCTTCTTCTCCTCTTCCGTCCGGGGATAGGAGAAGTCCAGCAACGGCAGGAATCGCTCCTTATCGATGGCATAGAGGAAAAGATACAGTCTCGGGCCGCGTTCTTTGTCGATGAGCATTTTGTAAACGCTCTTGAAGAACGCTCCCTGCAGTTTTTTCAGATCCTCCCGGTCCTCACCGAACACCTGCCTGGGAATGGCATAGAGCTCCGCGTTCAGAGCATCCAGATCGTAATCCTCTTCGGACAGATACCGATACAGCAGCGCGATCTCCTTTTTCCCGTTTTCGTCAAGACTGCTATAGGTTTCCCAGTCACGGTAGTCCCGCAGACGATTGGCGCTTTCCGGCGCACACTCCTCCAGCCAGAACTTCGCCCGGTCAAGTCTTTCCTTAAAGTCTTCATACTTATATGGCTGATTGATCTTCTCGAAGACCGTCTCGATCATGGGCACGTTGAAGTCCACGATGGAACCCAGCTGCACCAGCAGAGACATGGGAACCGTCTTGATCCGCGGACCGAACATCAGGCAGTTCTCCATCGCCTGCCGGTCATGATCGTTGGCTGTGCCGTCCACATACTGATTGTACTTCTTGTCGAACTCAAAATACTGCCGCAGAATCTCCTCGTCGAAACAGAAGTTGAACGCCTTCTGAGGCTCCGCTCTTGAATAGAGCCACAGGATGATTTCCGGCTGATAGAGCTTCAGCAGCGTTTCCGGAGTCAGATTCAGTCCGGAAGACCCGGACATCTTGCCCGTCGTTCCCTTGATGCCGATGAACTCGTAGCCGACAAAGACCGGCGCTTCGTGACCGAAGATCCTTTTGCAGATCACCTTGCTGGTTTCGTAGGAGCCGCCGGGACTGGCGTGATCCTTTCCGCCCGGTTCGAAGTCGACATCTTCGTACATCCAGCGCATGGGCCAGTCCACCTTCCACGCCAGTTTGCAATTGAAGTCCTTCGTGAAATCGAAGGTTCCCTTATGTCCGCACTCGCACTCGTATTCCGCCACGGTGCAGTCCTCGCTGATGGACGTAATCTTCGTCAGATCCTTGCCGCAAACAGGGCAGAAAATGCTGACCGGATAGTACGCCTCCCGTTCCCCGGGCTGGGCTTCCTGCGTCCGGAAGCTGTCCAGAATATCGAAGATCTCTCCGCGCTTTTTCAGTGCCGTAAGAATATGCTCTACATACTTGCCGCTGCGGTACATATCCGCCTGATACCGATAGTCCATGGTGATGCCGAACTTGTCGATAGAACGCATGAACTCCTTTTCGAAATAGTCGGCATAGTCCGTCTCTTCTGTGCCGAAGGGATTGGGAACATCCTTATAGGGCAGGCCGATGTAGTCCTCGAACCTGTTCTCGGGGTCCACATCCTTCACGTTGACCGGCACCTTGCGAAAGCGGTCGTATTCATCCCAGGAGAAGAGAAGCCTGGCTTTTTTGCCTTTGCGCTGCAGCGCCTGACACACGAACAGCGCCGTGGCGATGTCACGGAAATTGCCGATGTGAATCGATCCGGACGGGCTGATGCCCGCCGCACAGACGTATTCTTCCTTGTTGGGATTTCTTCTGATTACGCGATCAGCGATCTTATCCGACCAATGCATTGTCTTCCTCCAGACTGTTTCTCTTCCCTGTGTTATCCTGCAGTTTTGTCTTATTTGGATATCTTCTCGATCTTGTAACTGATGATTCCGTCGGGAACCTCCACCTGTACAGTATCGCCCTTGTTATGTCCGATCAGTGCCTTGCCGACGGCTGACTCGGTGGTAATCTTCCCGGCAAAGGGATCCGATTCCGTCGCGCCGACGATGCTGAATACCTGTTTATCTCCCGTATCCACATTCCTGACCGTAACCTTCAGGCCGATGCCGGCCGTGTCGCCCCTGACGTCCTCGTCCTGGACGATCTTCGCCTTGCGCATCATGTTCTCCAGATACAGAATGCGGTTTTCCAGCTCCGCCTGCTCGTTCTTCGCCGCATCGTATTCCGCGTTCTCGGAGATATCTCCGTAGGAGATCGCCTCCTTGATTCGTTCCGCTACTTCCGCACGCCGGACAGATATCAGTTCGTCGTGCTCCGCTACTATTTTGTCATACCCTTCTTTCGTCAGAATGATTTCTTCGTTGATCGATTCAACCATGTTCAACAATCTCCTTTTTCCTATTCTGGCCGACCGAAAACGGCGGCCGATACAGATCATTATTATATGGTAAAGGCATTGGATTGTCAACGCCTGCGTCCTCCTTTCCGGATCACGCGCGCTCGATTCAGAGGGTAGATATCCCCCGGGCAATCTGGTATAATATGGATACCGATTATTCCCCGCCGTTTCGCCCCGCGGACCCGGGCGAAGCGAACAGAGAAAGGACAGCAGCAAACATGACTGACCGATTTGACGTAAAAGGCTCCATCGTAGCCCTGATCACTCCCTTCCATGATGACGGGAGCATCAATATGGAGAAGCTGGAAGAGCTTCTCGAATTTCACATCGCCAGCAAGACAGACGGCATTCTGATTCTCGGAACCACCAGCGAATCCCCCACCTTCACCTGGGAGGAAGATTTTGAAATCGTCAAGCGGTCCGTGGAAATCTGCAAGGGCCGCATTCCGCTTATCGTCAATGCCGGCTCCAATGACACCCGCACATCCTTCGAGAAAGCGGAACGCTTCACCAGAGCCGGAGCGGACGCGCTGCTGTGCATTTCCCCCTATTACAACAAAGCCAACCAAGCCGGCCTCTACCATCACATCTACGATGTGGCCGACTCGGTGGACATCCCGGTGATTATCTACAACATTCCGGGTCGGACGGGCATCGGCTTCCCCGTGGACGTCATGGCCGAGCTGGCGAAAAAGGACAATATCGTCGGCGTCAAGGAAGCCTCCGGCGATCTGAGTTACGTGGCGAAACTGGCAAAGGCAACGAAGGATCATGAGTTCCATATCTGGAGCGGCAACGATGACATCACCATCCCCATCATGTCTCTGGGCGGTTCGGGCACCATCTCCGTATGGGCCAACCTGATGCCCGAAAAGGTTCATGAAATGACCTGGGATTATCTTGAGGGACGCACCGCAAAGGCAACGGCAACGCAGCTGGAGTACCTGCCGCTGATCAACGATTTCTTCATTGAGGTCAACCCCATCCCCATTAAAGAAGCCATGAACATGGCCGGCATGGACGTCGGCGGATTCCGTCTTCCGCTGTATGAGATGGAAGAGAAGAACCGCGCCATCCTGCATGCGGAAATGCAGAAGATGGGCCTGCTGTGAGCGGAGGTGGATCAATGAACGTTATGATTGCCGGATACGGCCGTATGGGACAGTTGATTGAGCAGACCCTGCTGGCGGAAGACGCCGGCCATCAGGTGACCGCGCGGATCGATGTCGCGGCGGACGAGACCCGCGGCATTTCCGATGCCGCCGCACTGGCCTCCAGGGACAAGGTCGCTGACCTGATCATGGACTTCAGTCATCCGTCCCTGACCGACGCGCTCCGGGCCTACGCCTGGCGCACGGCCACTCCCCTGCTCTCCGGAACCACCAACCTGACCCCGGCGCAGATGGACGATCTGCAGGCTCTGGGCAAAAAGGTCCCGGTCATCTGGAGTTCCAACTATTCCTTCGGCATTAACCTGTTCCGCCACATTCTGGGTGAAATTACCCCCGTGCTGAAAGGCTGGGATGTTGAAGTAACCGAAACCCATCACAACCGCAAGGTTGACGCGCCCAGCGGCACAGCCAGGACCCTGATTCAGGCCATTGATCCCGATGGCGAATGCGATCTCGTTTTCGGACGGGAGGGCAACTGCGGTGCACGGACAAAAAAAGAAATCGGTGTCCATGCCCTCCGTACGGATGAAGTTTTCGAGATCACTCACAAAATGGGCAGCCGCCAGGTGCTGGTGGACGGCGCCGTCACCGCCGGCAGGAAACTTCTGCTTCGCGGTCCCGGCTTCTACACCATGGACGACCTGCTCTTCGGCTGAAATAAAAAATCCTGCCGGAACGATACCTCTGGCAGGATTGCTTTTTTACGGATCCGTTACGCTTCTTCCACCGCCAGTTTTTCAAATTCCTCGACAACCTTCCTGTATTCTTCGTCATCGGTGATATCGATCAGGTCGTAATCCTCATCGTATTCCTTATAGCCGTAGATGTAGACGTCCTCGGTGCCCAGCGGATTCAACGCGATGTACTCTTTGTCCAGCGCGTCAAACACGCCCAGAATTCCGCACTCTTCTTCCGTGCCGTCGTCGAATTCCAGCGTCAGGATATCCTCTTCTTCATATCCGTATTTTTCTTTTCCTGCCATGATATTTTCCTCCCTGTAACGAGTACTCTGCGGTTACCGATACTATATCATCTTCACTTCCCTGCTGCAACAGAAACTTCAGACCGGATTCTCTCCCTGAAAGTAGTTTACCACACTTTCGGCAGCACGGGCATTCATGTGCAGCGCTTTTGCCAGAATCTTCCGTCCGTCTTCGCTGCGGGCGATCTGGCGGATGCGCTCCACGCTGCGAAACTCCTCGAGCAGGGCGCTGCGCCGAGCGGGGCCGATACCGGGGATCTCGTCCAGCACGGAGGACTGAACACGCTTTCCTCTCACCTTCCGGTGATAGGAGATGGCAAATCTGTGCACCTCTTCCTGCATCCGTCCGATATAACTGTAGAGCAGCGGCTTGTCCGTCAGCGGAATCTCTTCATATTCTCCGGAGTCCTTCTTCCGGTAAATCAGCGCCCTGGTCCGGTGACGGTCATCCTTCACCATGCCGACGACGGGAATGTCGAAACCGGTGGCTTCGATCACCTCCAGTGCCATGGAGACGTGTCCTTTTCCGCCATCCATGAAAATGATGTCCGGGAGCACGGCGAAGGCGTCGTCTCCCTCAAACACCCGGGTGAACCGCCGGGACAGCACCTCCCGCATGGCGCCGTAATCATCCTGCCCCGCCACGGACCGGACGCGGAACTTTCGGTATCCCTGTTTGTCCGCCTTCAGCCCGTCAAAGGCAACCATGGCTCCCACGGTATCCACGCCGTTGGTATTGGAGATGTCATAGGCCTCCGCCCGGAACTGCCACCCGCCGCAGCCCGCCCGCCCGGCCTGCGGTTCCCGGCTTCCGGCAAAGGATCCCTCCGCACCCATGGCCTCCAGAACCTGGCAGATCTCCCGGCCAAGGTTTTCCCGGCGGTCCCGCGCCGCCTTCGCCCGGTCATCGATGGTGCGGACCATCTCCGCCACATCCCTGCCGGCCATCTCCACCAGCGCGCGCTTCTCCCCCCGCCGGGGGCAGCGCAGGGACACGCTGTGGCCGGCATGGGCGGAGAGAAACTCCTCCACCAGAGCCCCATCGGCGGGGCGGACCGGAAGGAGAATCTCCCGGGGGACGTCCGGCAGCCGGCTGTAGTGTTGGTTCAGGAAAGCGGAGAGCAGCGCTCCCGCGCCGGCAACCGGTCCGTCCGCCGCATCCACATCGACAGCGGCCGCCGTGTCCATCTCGTAGGATTCCCGGCCGACCAGACGTCCTTCCCGCACGGTGAACACCGCCACATAGACATCTTCCTCGGTGCGCATGGGAATCACGATATCCGCTTCCTCACTGTGGTGCATAACCACCCGCTGGGTCTGGGCCAGGGCATCAGCCGCCTGCAAATCATCCCGATAAGCGGCCGCTTCTTCATAATTCATGGCTTCCGCGGCGGCCTTCATTTTTTCTTTCAGAGCAGTCTGCAGTTTCCGGCTGCGTCCGTTCAGGAATTCCGCCGCGCCTTCCATTGCCTTTGCGTACTCGTCGGGATCCACCTGTCCGGTGCAGATTCCCGGGCACTGATGAATGTGATAGTTCAGACAGGGGCGGAATCCGGACGAAAACGTCTGCGCGGAGCATCGCTTCAGGGAGAAGCTGCTGTTGAGCAGCTCCACAATGCGGTTGACCGCCCCGGCATCGGAATAAGGGCCGAAATACCGGCCGCCGTCCTTCCTGACCCGGCGGGTCTTCACCACCCGAGGCCAGGGTTCATTGGTGATTTTGATATAAGGATAGGTCTTGTCGTCCCGCAGAAGAATATTGTATCTGGGACGATGCTTCTTGATCAGGTTACATTCCAGAATCAGCGCTTCCATCTCGCTGCCGGCGCGGATATACTCGAATTCCGCGATCTGCGACACCATGCTCCGCACCTTCGGATCCATGTTCCGGGACGACTGAAAATACTGGCGGATCCGGTTCTTCAGGGACACCGCCTTGCCCACGTAGATGATGTTGCCCAGTTTGTCCTTATGCAGATATACACCGGGGCAGTCGGGCAGTTTTTTTATCTGTTCCTGAATGTCAAACATGGCTTCCGCCTTCTATTTTTCTTAATTATGGACGGTGTTTGCCGCCTGTCCGTCTGGCTGACGGGGTGCCCGGTTTGCTGTTCGACAGACCATCCCACCCGTCATGTTTCATCCAGTCGTTCATCAGCGCATCCAGTTCTTCCTTGCTCAGCCGCCCGTGCCGGCGGGGCCGGTTCGGATCTTCCGCCGGCGGCGGAGCCGGGGCCTTCGGCCTGTTCGCCAGTCGCGTGATCTCCGGAGCGTTGATCTCAGCAAACTCATCCTCCGTCAGACGCGCCGGTCCGCGGGAAACAGGCATCTCCTTCGGATCCCCGGTCAGCTCGCTCCACTCGGCCGGAGTCATGCCCTCGCCGGCCGTCCGCATTTTCACCAGAACCGAACGCATGTCCTCCTGCTTCCGCACTTCGACCTTCCTCCGCCCCTTTCGCCGGGCAAGGGCAATGATCATGAGCAGCAAAAGCAATACCGCCGCAGCGCCGATCACCCAGGGCGCTTCCCGATCCTCGATCCCGATAACCGACAGAGGGCCGCCCCTCTTCACCGCTTCCAGGGTATACAGATCCTGCATGCCTACCAGCCGCCCGGCAGGATCCAGGGCCAGAATCCGCCCCACACGCTGTCCCTTTTCCACGGGAGCCGCCAGTTTTTCTTCCTCCAGCAGGAACTCCTTGGTGATTCCGGGATCCTCAACCTTATCTTTATCCACCGTAATGGCCAGATCCTTCTCCGGCGCCACGCTGACCTTGCGCACAGCGCCGCGGCTGACCCGCTGCACGCCGGCCTTCTCTCCCGCCGAAAGCGCCACATAGGTCCGGAAATTCGCAAAGGCAAAATCCCACAGTCTGATCGCATCCCGAAACCGCTCCAGATCACTCTCCGTGCCCAGAGAAATCGCCAGGAACGAGGCGCCATCCCTCTCCGCCGTACCGACAAAACAGTATCCGGCATCGCTGGTCATCCCCGTCTTGACTCCGGTACAGCCATCGTATTTCAGGGGGACTTCCTTCCCGCCGATGCTGATCTTGTCCCGCTTATCCCAGAGGCACAGGTTAGAGTTGACCAGTTTCCGCGCATCGGATTTGTTGGTGACGGGGATCGTGTGCTTCTTCGTAGAAACGATCTTCCGGAAGGTCTCGTTGCGCATGGCCTCTTCCGTGATCAGCGCCAGATCCTCCGTGGTCGTCCAGTTAAGCCGAGAACGATCCTCATTGAGGCCGTTGGGGTTGCGATAGTCCGTATGGGTGGCGCCGCACTGCCGCGCCCGCTCGTTCAGCATCCCTGAAAAACTGTTGATGTTTCCGGCGGCAGCGATAGCCAGAGCCTCCGCTGCATCGTTGCCCGACTCCAGCATCATACCGTAGAGCAGTTCCTCCACCGTAATCACCTCGCCGGGAACCAGGCCGATAACGCTGCCCTCAATCTCTATGTCCTCCGGAATGGTGACTTTCTGGTCAGGATCCAGCGTTTCCAGTGCCACCAGAGCCGTCAGAATTTTCGTTACGCTGGCCGGTTCCCGAACCTTGTCCGCATTCTTCTCGATCAACGCGGTGCCGCTGTCCAGATCCACCAGGACAGCGGACTCCGCGTGGAGCTTCGGGATGTCGTCCCTGTCTATTCTGACCGCGGGGAGGATCTGCAGATCCTGATTCTCCGCCGCGACCGGCAGCGCATAAGACGGCACTGCTCCCGTCAGGAGCAGCGCCGTAATGGTTATCCCTATGATGAATGTGGTGACTCCTTTCGTGACCGCTTTCATCTCTGCACGATTCCTTCTTTTTCTATCGATCGCTATTTGTTTTCCGCTTCGAATTTCTTCATGAATTCAATCAGCCTGTCCACGCCTTCCTCGGGCATGGCGTTGTAGATGCTGGCCCGCATGCCACCAACGGTTCGGTGGCCGCCCAGATTGTGCAGTCCCTCCGCCTT
>JAUNRL010000198.1 GCA_030535715.1 Bacillota bacterium | reverse complement strand
GCATCGTTACCCTCGAGGGCGGTGTGGCGGACAACGTCATCCCCGTCAGTTCCCGGGCGGTCATCGTATCCCCGCAGCCCGGGGAAATGTATGCGCTCTGTGAAAAGTACCGGGGCATTTTCGCCCACGAATGCAAGGCCGATCCCGGCTTCTCTCTGGAACTGAAGGAAGCGGCCGCCGATGCGGCGCCTATGGATGAGGCGTCCGGAAAGCGGGTCATCGCCTATCTCATCGGCACGCCCAACGGCATCGAGAAGATGACCTTCGGCATCGAGGGTCTGCCCCAGACCTCCCTCAGTCTGGGCATTCTGCGCACGAATGACACGTCGGTGGAATACACCTTCTGCATCCGCAGCGCTGTGGATTCGGAGTGCGAGATGCTGGCCCGCCGTCTGGAATGCCAGATCGATGTTCTGGGCGGAAGTCTCCGCCGGGAGGGGCTTTACCCCGGATGGGAATACGCGGCGGTCTCTCCGCTGCGGGATCTGGTCTGCCAGGTCTACAAAGAACAGACGGGGAAGGACATGGTCATCGAAGCCATCCACGCCGGACTGGAATGCGGTTACTTCGCCGGCAGGATGCCGGGGCTGGACTGCGTTTCCATCGGCCCCGACGTCCGGGATGTCCACACCCCCAACGAAACACTGTCCATCAGCTCCGTTCAGCGAACCTGGGAACTGGTTAAGGAAGTGCTGGCGAGGATGAAATAGACACAGCGCTCCACTTAGTTCAGATAGATGATATGACGATCGTCTTTGCGCCGATTAATGTGCTTCCTTCGCCGCATCCATATATACGTAAGTATCAAGGCGAAAACAAGCAGCAATATCAGGATTATCCGGACATAGCTTCTGTTCGCACTCTTCGTTTCTTCCTCATCGGTTAACGGGAATTTCACCTTGTCTGTCATCTCGCACATCAGGATGATTCGATCGTCAGATCCCATGTCTACGCATGTGGACAGAACGAGGAGCTTGTCAGGATTAAGTTTTTTGCCTCTCACGAATATGGATTTCGACAGAATTTTCTGTATGTGGCTGCTGTCGTTAAAGCCGCTGTAGACGTCGCTGTCATACGCACTCACCTCTGCCACTCCGATAACGTCGATACCCTTCATTTTATCTCCGATAACGATGTATCCATATTGATGGGAACGGAAGAAGCCTCTGTCCAGGAACGAGCTTAAGCACCCGAACATATACTCCGAATTCATATGATGACCGTAGATTATGCTCACAGCATCCGAAAAATCCGGCCTATTGTTATGATCCAAAAATAGTGATCCTGTCATGGAGAACTCACCCGTCGCAGAGAGGGTCAGATACTTATCATTGTCCTCTGCCTGCAAGAGCGGATGATCGATCGATGTGTCCTTCAGTTTTATCCAGCCGATGACCTCAGGATTGATCTCTTTGATCTCATCATAGGTCCAATCATCACCTTTTTGGACCGGTCTATACTGGCTGTAATTGCTGCTGTCTGCTGCTTCTTCTATCTGATGCTTGTCCCAGAGGCCATAGCCTCCTATGAAAATGATGAGGATAGCCATTATTATCCCTATCGTCTCTATAATGCATCCTATTATTCTGATCGCCTTGTAATACCGCATTCGCTATACTTCTCTTACCCTAAGCAAAGTTATGACGACGCCTTTGATCTCTTTTTTTGAAACTGCGCCATATATCCTGGAGTCTTCCGCTTTTTCACGGTTATCTCCCAGTACGAAAACTTCATCGTCCTTCACCTTATATGGATACTGGATGCCCTCTGTATATGCCAGGGTGTCGGAATATATTCTGTCTTCCTGCCTTCTATATCCATTAACATACAGGCCGTCACTTCTTATTTCCACAGTATCTCCGGGGACGGCAACGACCCTCATCACCTGCTTCTTTCCATCCTTTTTTATGACGACGACATCGTCGAGATCATAAGACAGATTGATCCTGGTAAATAAGACCAGATCGCTTGGCCTTACTGCAGGGGACATTGCATCATTGCTTA
>JAUNRL010000037.1:6004-8947 GCA_030535715.1 Bacillota bacterium | reverse complement strand
GGGCAACTATCAGATCGACCTGCTGCTGGCCAACGTCTGCAAGCAGAACATCACCCGCTTCCCCTATGAGATCGTCCGTTTGGCTGAGGACATCGCGGGTGGCCTGATGGTCACCATGCCCTCCGAGGTGGATTTCAGATCCGATCTGAAGGTCGGAAAGAACGGCGAGACCATCGGCGACTACTGCCAGAAGTTCTTCGTTGGCAACGAGGAAGCCTGCAACACCGAGCAGAGACAGCGGATCATGAGACTGGTCGAGAACCTCTGCCTGGGTTCCGCGGCTGTCGGCTACCGGACCGAGTCCATGCACGGCGCAGGTTCTCCGCAGGCGCAGAGGATCATGATCCAGAGACAGGGCAACATCGAAGGCAAGAAGGCTCTGGCAAAGGCGATCGCCGGCATTAAATAATGGTCGGAAGAGAGCACATTGAGGAGATCGAACGATGGCTTCTGGATAAAACGATTCAGGAGGTAATGCATACATGAAAAACTGGAAAGAGCTTTATGACGCCAAGAAGATGACTTCGGACGAGGCAGTACAGCTGATCAAGTCCAACGACAAGGTCGTGTTCCAGCACGATGTGGGCGAGCCGGCGGAGCTGGTCAGAGCGATGGTCAGAAATGCGAAGAACTACCGTAACGTGGAGATCTCCCATATGTTCTCCCTGGGTCCCGGAGACTACTGCAAGGAAGAGTACAAGGATAACTTCCATCCCAATATGTGGTTCATTTCCGGACAGACCAGAAAGGCCTGCAACTACTGGGGCGACTACACCACCTTCTTCTTCCATGAACTGCCGGAACTGATGCGGCAGGGAAGAATCCGGGTGGATGTTGTTCTCATTCAGGTGTCCAAGCCGGACAAGCTGGGCTATGTATCTACCGGCGTATCCGGGGACTACACCGTTCAGGCGATCCGGTCGGCGAAGACGGTCATCGCCCAGGTCAACGAGCATGTACCCTTCACCTACGGCGACGTGGTCTTCCCGCTGATGGAGTATGCGGACGCCATCGTGGAATATGATGAAGAACTGCCGACCATCCCGCCTTCGAAGATCGGACCGGTGGAAGAGGAGATCGGCAAGCACTGCGCGTCCCTGATCGAAGACGGCGCGACGCTGCAGCTGGGCATCGGTTCCATTCCCGACGCGGTCTGCGCGCAGCTGAAGAACAAAAAGCATCTTGGCCTGCACTCTGAGATGTTGGGTGACGGCGCCATGAACCTGTACTATGAGGGCGTCATCGACAACACCATGAAATCTTTCGATAAGGACGTTATGGTCGCCAATTTCGTCATGGGATCCAAGGAACTCTATGCGTTCTGCGACCACAACCATGCGGTTAAGGTCATGCCGGTGGACTACGTCAATGACCCGACCATCATCATGAACTGCTCCAAGATGATCGCCATCAACGGCGCTTTGGGGATCGACCTTTACGGACAAGTCGCTTCGGATACGCTGGGCGGCGACGTACAGTTCTCTGGCGTCGGCGGACAGGTAGACTTCATCCGCGGCGCGGCCATGGCCAGAGACGGAGAGGGCAAAGGCATTATCGCCATGCCGTCCATGGCGGTCAAGAAGGATGGAACCAAGATTTCCAAGATCACGGCTCACCTGGCGGACAAGCAGGTGGTCACCGATTCCCGCAACGACACCGAGTTCGTCGTTACGGAGTACGGCATCGCGGATCTGTGGGGAAAAAGCAATGCCGACCGGGCCAGAGCGCTCATCGATATCGCCCATCCGGATTTCCGGCCCCAGCTGAAGGAAGAGATGGAAGAGATCTTCCACCACAAGTATGACGAATAAACCACAGTGATCGTTGCTTTACCGTAAGGAGGTTATGTTATGCAGGCGTTGAAGTTGGTTCCGACGATCCATTATTTTGAGACCTTTGCGGAATTCGCGAAGGAATTCAACGTAGGCAGGGGCGACATCCTCGTGACCAACGAGTGGATGCACACCCCGTACGTAGCGCCCACCGGGCTGGACATTCCGGTCGTCTACCAGGAAAAGTACGGCGCGGGTGAACCGACGGATGAGATGATGGATGCCATGAAGGCGGAAATGGACAAATACGAATATGACCGGATCATCGCATTCGGCGGCGGCACCATCGTCGACTGCTGCAAGGTTCTGGCCTGTGAAATCCCGGACAAGGTCGCGGATCTGTATACCGGCAAGATTGCGCCGAAGAGAGTCAAGAATCTGGTCGTGGTTCCCACGACCTGCGGCACCGGCTCCGAGGTGACCAACGTTGCGGTGGCCAGCATTCCATCCCTGAATCTGAAGAAGGGCATCGCCGATGAGCAGACCTTCGCGGATGTTGCGGTTCTGATTCCGGAATCCCTGCAGGGACTGCCCGACAAGGTCTTTGCCACGTCTTCCGTTGACGCGCTGATTCACGCCACGGAGTCCTTCCTGAGCCCGAAGGCTTCCCCGTTCACCGAGATGTACTCCCTGGAGGCCATCCGGATGATTATGAACGGCTATGCCAGGATCATCGAAGCGGGCGGCAACACCAGGGAGAACAGAGCGCCCTATCTGAAGGATTTCCTGATCGCGTCCGACTACGCCGGGATTGCCTTTGGAAACGCAGGCTGCGGCGCGGTTCACGCTCTGTCCTATGCCCACGGCGGCGCCTTCCATATTCCCCACGGCGAGGCCAACTTCATCTGCTTCACCGCGGTGTTCAAGATGTACATGAGAAAGCAGCCGGTCGGCAAGATTCAGATTCTGAACAAGATTCTGGCGGACATCATGGGGTGTGACGAGGCGAAGGTCTACGATGAGCTGGATACCTTCCTGGGCAATCTGATCGAGCTGAAGCCGCTGAAAGAGTACGGCATGACCGAGGATCAGATCAAGTCCTTCGCCAGGAGCACCATCGACAACCAGCAGAGACTGCTGGCCAACAACTACGTGCCCTTGAGCCTGGAAG
>JAUNRL010000037.1:0-5994 GCA_030535715.1 Bacillota bacterium | reverse complement strand
GTTGTTACTCTCATTGACAAAGCACCTTCCAAAGAGGTTGAAGAGATCTTTGCGGGACTATATTAAATCCTGCCCCGGCAGGGGCGGACACTTTCCTGATATTACGATACAGAAGGCTGCTGCGCGGACGCCCGTCCGGTGGCAGACTTTTTTTCGGGGGGTTGTGAAATTAATAACAATTTTCTATTTACTTTTGCGTTGATCGTGCTACAATGGTGTTAAATTGTATATCCGGCCAATGAGGAGGTTCATATGTATAAGACATCGCAGATTTATGAGAGATACAAGGAAAAGCTGATCACGGCGGATCAGGCCGCGGAAATGGTTCAGAACAACAGCCGGATCCACTTCGGGCTGGGCCTGGGAACGGTCAAGGACATCGATGCGGCGCTGGCCAGGCGGGCCGATGAGCTCTGGAACGTGGAGATTGTCAGCACCGTGGGTGTGCGAAACAAGCCCTTCGAGACTTATCTGGCCACCGAGGACAACGATCACGTGCGATTCGCGTCCGCTCACTTCAGTTCCTTTGACCGGGAGATGAGCAAGGCCGGACGTTGCTGGTACATTCCCATGATGTTCAATGAGCTTCCGGTTTACTGGCAGCACAATGACAGCGGCGTAGACATCGCCTTTTTCCAGGTGGCGCCCATGGACGAGCACGGCAACTTCAACATCGGTCCGCAGGTGGCGGACATCTGGGGTGTGATCAAGAGCGCCAAGAAGGTCATCGTTGAAGTCAATAAGAATATGCCCATCGCCCATGGTCATCAGACTCAGCTGAACCTCTACGGCATCGACTATGTGGTCGAGGGATCCAATTCTCCGATGGACGAGCTGTTCAACAAGCCGCCCACGAAGATTGACAAATGCATCGCGGAATACGTGGTTTCCCAGATCGAATCCCACAGCACCCTGCAGCTGGGAATTGGCGCTCTGCCGGGCTGCATCGGATCCATGCTGGCGGATTCCGATGTGCGGAACATCAACGCCCATACGGAGATGTTTGTGGACGCTTACGTAGATCTGTTCAACGCGGGCAAGCTGACGGGCAACAAGCCGGTGGACAAGGGCAAGGCCGTCTATACCTTCGCCGGCGGAACCCAGCGCCTCTATGATTTCATCAACGATAACCCCATCTGCTGCAGCGCCCCGGTGGACTACGTCAATAGCATCGCCACGGTGGCCCAGATCGAGAACTTCATCTCCATCAATAGCTGTATTCAGGTGGATCTCTATGGGCAGGTCTGCTCCGAGTCAGCGGGTGCCCAGCAGGTTTCCGGCACCGGCGGCCAGCTGGACTTCGTTCTCGGCGCCTACGCCTCCAAGGGCGGCAAGAGCTTCCTCTGCACGCCTTCGACTCGGGTGAAAAAGGACGGCGCCCGGGAATCCCTGATCCGGCCCATGTTGACCGAAGGCAGCATCGTCACCACCCCGCGGACGGCGACTAACTTCGTCGTCACCGAGTACGGCATCGCCAATCTCAAGGGCAAGAACACCTGGGAGAGGGCGGAGCTGCTGATCAACATCGCCCACCCGGACTTCCGCGACAAGCTGGTTAAGGAAGCAGAGAAGATGGGCATCTGGAAGAATACCAGCAAGATCAGCCTGTAGCCGGCCGCGAAAACCGCATCAAAAAAGAGCCTCGTGGCTCTTTTTTCTATTTTTCCACACCCGTATACCGGCAGAGGGCGTCGAAGGTTTCCTCGTGAAGATCGTGCTCAATCTGGCAGGCGTCCTCCCGGGCGATGTCCGGATCCACGCCGATGCGGACGAAGAATTCGGTCAGCAGTTTGTGGCGGGTATAAATCCGGTCAGCGATTTCCATGCCTTTTTCCGTCAGGGTGATCAGTCCGTCGGAAGCCATGGTAATGTAGCCGTTCTCCCTCAGGTTCCTGGTGGCGTAGGATACGCTGGGTTTGGTTACACCGAGGTACTCGGCAATGTCGACGGAGCGCACATATCCCTTTCCTTCCTTCAGAATGAGCATGGTCTCCAGATAATCTTCCGCGGATTGTTTAATCTGCATGACATCACCTCCGTATGGCCATAGGGTAGCACAGACCGGCGGATAATTCAACACTCCGCGCAGAACGATCAAGAAAAAACCTTCGGCCGTGAACAGAAAAAACTCCGGTCTGTAATTGAATTTTCCGAAATCCTGTGATATGATATCTCATCAAGTATTGTGAAAGATGAGGTAGGAAAATGCAGGAAAATATGGTCGGACAGAACATTGTCATTACGGAGAGAATCAGCACGCTACGGCAGCTGGGCAGGAACGCGTTGCGGGGGAAATGGAAATCCGCTATCGCTGCTTTCGTGCTATACGTCCTCTGCGTTCAGATTCCCGTTCAGATCTTTGACGGACTGTTCGGGTACAATCCGGGGAATCTCGTGACCAATGAGGGATACACCTATAATGTGGATCCGGAGTTCTATTCCCAGATGTATAACAATATGCCGCACGCAAGTCTGCTGTCTGTGGTGTACATCATCCTGGTCGGCGGCGCGTTCAGTCTGGGTATCAGCCTGTTCTTCCTCGCTTCCTTCCGGGGCCATCAGGTAGGATCCAAGGATGTTTTTCTCGGATTCGAACGATTCGGCAAGGCTCTGGGTCTGATGGTGTATCAGAGCATATTCATCTTTTTGTGGTCCCTGCTGTTTATCATCCCGGGCATCATTGCCGCCATCCGATACAGTCAGGCCTTCTTCGTGCTGGCGGATGATCCGGAGAAGAGGATCCGGGACTGCATGAACGAGAGCAAGATGATGATGAAAGGCAACAAGGGCAAGTATTTCCTGCTGTCCCTGTCCTTCATCGGATGGTATCTGCTGACCGGCATTCCCGGCGGAATCGTGAGCGGCATCGCCAGCGCCATGTCCGACAGCGCACTGATCACCGGCGCGACGGCGGTCATCGCCCAGCTGTTCATCGCTCCGGTTATGGCCTATCTGTACTCTACCTATGCCGGATTCTATGAAATTCTTGCCGGACATCTGATCAAGGAAACCCAGCCGGCGCCGATTTCTCCGGAGCAGATTAACGTGGAAGCTCCCATTGAGCAGATTGAAGAGGTTATCGAGTCCGTGGAAAGCGCCGATACAGAGTCCGCGGATTCTGCCGAAGACGGCGCAGCGAAGACGGCGGACAGCACCATCAGTGAATTTGACGGCATCGGTAAATCGGATACCGATCGAAAAGAATAGGAAAAAGGAAACAGCTGTATGGTTAACATCAGAAAACTGGACTGCGGCGCATGGATCGTCATGGAGCCGACGGATTATGTCCGCTCTGCCGCAGTCGGCGTCTGGGTCAGAGCCGGATCATCCCTGGAACGGGACAATGTATCCGGCGTTTCCCATTTTATTGAGCATATGATGTTCAAGGGCACGGAGAAACGGACCGCCCGGCAGATCGCGGAGGATGCGGACCGGATTGGCGGCATGTGCAACGCGTTTACGGGCAGAGAGGCGACCTGTTACTACATCAAGACCCTCTCCTCCAATATCAGTCAGGGGGCGGAGATTCTCATCGACATTCTGACCGGTTCTGTTTTCGATGAACAGGAGATCGAAAGGGAACGGCAGGTGATTCTGGAGGAGATCAAGATGGTCAGGGATACGCCCGACGAGGACGTGATGGAGATCATCTCCGATCTGGTGAACAGCGGCAATGCCATTGGCAATTCCATTCTGGGTACGCCGGAAAGCCTGGCCGGGATTGGACGGCAGGAAATGGTGGATTACTATCATGAACAGTATACCTGCGACAGCATGGTCATTGCCGTCTCCGGCAATTTCGATCCGGATCAGCTCACGCAGCAGTTTGAAGAAGGTCTGAAGGACATGCCGCGGACGAAGACGCTGCCTTCCTCGGAAAAGAAGCCCTATCGGCAGAGTGTCCGCGTGAACGTGCGGGATATCGAGCAGACCCACATCTGCCTGGCCTGCCCCAGCATCAGTCTGGCGGATGACCGGTTTCACGCCATGGTTCTGCTGAACAGCATCTTCGGCGGCAGCATGAGTTCCCGGTTGTTCCAGAACATTCGGGAGGAGAAGGGCCTGGCCTATTCCGTGGCATCCATGAACGTTCTGTCCGGTAACAGTGGATTCTTCAACATCTATGCCGGCGTCGCCCACGAGAAGGTAAGCGAGGCGGTGGAGGCCATCCATGAGGAAATGACCGCTCTGCACCGGGACGGCGTGAATGAGGAGGAACTGGCTATGGCCAGGGAGCAGGTGAAGAGTTCCTTCATCTTCGGGTTGGAGAACATCACCAGCCGGATGTTCAATCTGGGCAAGAACAAGCTGCTTCTGGACCGGGTGATCGATCCTGACGAAACCCTGCGCACCTATGATGCGGTGACGGCGGAGGATATCGCGAACGCGGTGGGACTGCTCTGTCCGTCGAAGGAATTCTGCGGCGCGGCGGTCACCGGCCGGGACTTCGATCTGGAAGCCCTGATCCGCAGGGAATCCTGAGCGGCGTACAGGAGAAAGAATCCGTGAAACGGGATCATCATGAGACGGCCTGTTTCCCGGAAAATCTGAGGAGGAAAACGTGAAGATCCGCATGATCAGTAAGTCCGGCCGGCTGCCGGAATACGAAACGGAAGGTTCCGCCGGAATGGACATCCGCGCCTATCTGGACGAACCGGTTGTGCTTGCGCCCGGAGAGAGGACGCTGATTCCCACGGGGCTGTTTATGGAGATTCCTCCGGGATACGAGGGACAGCTGCGGGCCAGAAGCGGCCTGGCTATCCGCAGTGGCATCGGCCTGGTTAACGGCATCGGCACCGTGGACAGCGACTATCGGGGTGAGGTCATGGCGGCTCTGATCAACCTGGGCGATGAAGACTTTTTCATCTACGACGGGGATCGGATCGCCCAGATGGTGATCTGCGCCTGCGAGCGGGCGGAGGTCGTGGAAGCGGAGGAACTGACCGGATCGGAGAGAGGAGCCGGCGGATTCGGCTCGACGGGAGTCTGAGATGAACACGCGGAAAATCATTGAAGAGAGGGAGCACGAGATTCTCTCTCCATACGCGGCTAAAGCCGATGAAAGCAGGGGTAGAGCCGTTCCGGAGGAGCAGTGCGATTTCCGGACCGTCTACCAGCGGGACAGAGACCGCATCATTCATTCCCGTTCCTTCCGCCGCCTGATGCACAAGACGCAGGTTTTTCTGGCGCCGGAGGAGGATCATTTCCGGACGAGGCTGACCCACACCATTGAGGTCTCCCAGATCGCCCGGACAATTGCCCGGGGTGCGGGGCTCAACGAGGATCTGACCGAGGCCATCGCGCTGGGCCATGATCTGGGGCACACGCCCTTCGGCCATCAGGGAGAGATCGTCCTCAACAGGGTCTACCGGCCCGGCTTCCGGCATAATGAGCAAAGCCTGCGGGTCGTGGATGTGCTGGAATCCTCCAGCATCCACCGGCGCGGAATGAACCTGACGGATGTGGTGCGGGACGGCATTCTCCACCACACTGGGAGTGAGCAGCCCTTCACTCTGGAAGGGCAGGTGGTCAAGATCAGCGACCGGATCGCCTACATCAATCACGATATCGATGACGCCATCCAGAGCGGGATCATCACCACGGATGATCTGCCCGAGGAAAGCCTGCGCGTGTTGGGACGCACCCACAAGGAACGCATCGACACTCTGGTCAGAGACATGATCGAGAACACCTGGGGACAGCCGAAGGCCGCACTCAGCGAAAAAAAGCTCCGGGTGATGACCGATCTGCGGACTTTCATGTTCCGCAATGTTTACCATAATCCGCGGGTGAAGCGGGACGAGGACATGGCCAAGATCAGCTCCATCATCGCTTCGCTCTACGACCATTACATGAAAAACCCGGATCTCCTGCCAGCGACGCTGAAAGCCCTGGAGGGGGAATACAGCCACGAGGAACTGGTCAGAGACTGCATCGCCGGCATGACCGACCGCTATGCCATGAATCTCTATGCGGAGCTCTTCGTTCCGAAAG
>JAUNRL010000036.1:8024-8948 GCA_030535715.1 Bacillota bacterium | reverse complement strand
GTGCTACGAGACAGGATGGGGCGGCTGCTTCTTCAAGACCGTCGGCATCTTCGTCGCGGACGAATGCTCCCCCAGATTTGATCAGACCAACAAGGAAGGTCTTCCCTGGATCGGCTTCAAGAACATGGAGCAGATTTCCGACAAACCGACGGAACTGAACTTTGAGTATATCTACAGACTGGTCAGAGACTATCCGGAACACATTACGGTGGCATCCATCATGGGCTCCAGCGTAGAAGAGTGGAAGCAGCTGGCTAAGATGTGCGATGAGGCGGGCGTCAAGCTGATCGAAGGAAACTTCTCCTGCCCGCAGATGACCTCTCATGACATGGGTTCCGACGTCGGTACCAACAATGAGCTGGTTGAGTCCTATTCCAGAGCGGTTGCGGAAACCACGGATATCCCGTTCATTGCCAAGATGACTCCGAACTGCAAGAACATGGAAGAGCACGCCATGGCGGCCATCCGGGGCGGCGCGGCGGCAGTCTCCGCCATCAACACCATCAAGTCCATCACCAATGTGGACTTTGAGAACCTGACCGGTATGCCGGTGGTTGACGGTAAATCCTCCATCTCCGGTTATTCCGGCGCGGCGGTCAAGCCCATTGCCCTGCGGTTCTGCACGCAGGTCAACCAGTGTGAAGAGCTCCAGAAGATGGTCAAGGGCGGCAAGTATGACTTCGGCTATGGCCACGAGCTGTCCGGTATCGGCGGTATCGAGACCTGGAGAGACTGCGCGGAATTCCTGGCGGTCGGCTGCCGGAACCTTCAGGTCACCACGGCCATCATGCAGTACGGCTACCGGATCGTCGAAGACATGATTTCCGGTATGCAGTACTTCATGGAGGAAAGAGGCTACAACAGCCTGGACGAGTTCGTCGGCTGCGCGCTGCCGAAGATCATTCCGGCGGAAGAGCTGAACAG
>JAUNRL010000036.1:0-8014 GCA_030535715.1 Bacillota bacterium | reverse complement strand
CAACGAGAAGAAGTGCATCGGCTGCGGAAGATGCTACATCTCCTGCTATGACGCTGCGCATCAGGCCATCGACTGGAATGAGAAGAAGCGTCGTCCGGAACTGAACGACAACTGCGTCGGCTGCCACCTCTGCCTGAATGTCTGCCCGGTGCAGGAATGCATCACTCCGGGAGAGATCAAGTGGAAGGTTCGCGACAAGGACGGCAATCCGGTTCGCGATACGAAGAATCCGGCAAAGACCAAGTTCAAGAAGGATGTCAAGAAAGACAAGAGCCTGGCGCTCAGGCAGCACTACGAATAAGCGTGCTTGCCGGGATAAGGCAAAAGCAACGAAAGGGCCGCGGTAACGTGACCTTTTCTTATGCCCGCGCAGACCTTCTGAACGGGTAATTATGAAGAGTTTGTGAAATATTGGAAATGGATGTTGGCAATCCCTTCCATTTTATTGTATAATATTGCCAGCAACCGGCGCGGGAAGGCCTGCGCGGGGGAAGAACGCAATATACAGAAGATAATATGCCGGGTGTTGCAGCCCGCGCAGTTGATGAAATGGGAGGAAACGAGAGATGAAAAAACATGGGGTACTGTATATCGGAGCGGTGATCGTGCTCGCGCTGACCATGGTCTTCGCGGTAACTGCCTGCGGAGAGGATGAGCCGGAACCGACGGATCAGACTACGGACGTGACCACCACGGAAGCGACGGCTACAGAAGCGCCGAAGCCGGAAAGCGTGCTGAAAAAGACGCTGAAGGGTCTGATGGATCAGTATGGCAGGGGCGAGGCCAACGGCAAGGGCGTTGCCTATGCCAGAGCCATCGATATGGACGGCGATGGCAACAGGGAACTGATCGTGATCCATGACATGACGACAGAAATCTATAAAGTCAAGGGAGATAAGGCTGAGAGTGTTTTCAGCGGGAAGTGCGGCATTCAGTACGGCCAGACGGACACCGCCTACGAGGTGATTATCAACGAGAGCATCAGCCCGACCGCGGTGGTTCTGTTCAACTCCAGCGATGAGTGGGTAGACGAGAATATTACGGCGGTGACGATTTCTGACGGAGCGTCTTCTACAGAAAAACTGAAAGCCTCCACCAACGGAGAGAACGACACGCCGGCGCGGGAGGAACTGGTCAACTTTTCCATCAACGGAGCAACGGTTTCCGCCAGCGACTACAACAACGAATACACCAGACTGATCGAGGGCGGGGATTCCGTTAATCCCATGACTCCGTCGGATCTGGACGAGATACTGGCGGGCCTGTAGAACGCTGACACCTGAAGGCTGCAGGCACAGGCAGGCAGCAGACTATTCGAAAGAAAACAGCATGATTCAATTACGCAACGTTTCGAAATATTATTACAGCAAAGGGTTAATTGCAACATGATTCAATTACGCAACGTTTCGAAATATTATTACAGCAAAGGGTTAATTGCAAGCGGAATCTCCAAGGTCAACCTCGAGTTTGACCTTGGAGAGTTTGTCGTTATTACGGGCGAATCCGGAAGCGGCAAAACCACTCTGCTGAACGTGATTTCCGGACTGGATTCCTATGAAGAAGGCGAAATGTTCATCGATGGACAGGAAACCAGCCACTATCTGGCGGCGGACTTCGAGGAATACCGGAAAAAATACATCGGGAACATCTTTCAGCATTTCAACCTGATCAACAGCTATACCGTTTATCAGAATGTGGAACTTATTCTGCTGGTTAACGGCTACAAGGGCAAGGAAATCCGCAGCCGGGTCAACGAAATCATCGACCGAGTGGGATTAAGCGAGTTCCGGAAGACCAAGGTGTCCAAACTCTCCGGCGGACAAAGGCAGAGGGTATCCATCGCACGGGCGCTGGCCAAGGATACGGACATCATCGTGGCTGATGAGCCGACGGGCAATCTGGACAGCGAATCGGCGGAGGGGATCTGTCGGCTGCTCAGCGAGATTTCGCGGGACAAGCTGGTCATCGTGGTTACCCATAACTACGACCAGTTTGCCGCCTACGCCACCCGGCGGGTCAAGATGCATGACGGCAAGATTATCGAGAATGTGAATCTGCGCGGCCAAGAGGCAACAGAGACACCATGGGGGCTGCAGAAGGCAGGAAGCATTTCCGCTTTCAGCAAGCTTCGCCTGGGCGTGCGAAACACCTTCAACATCTTCTACAAGTTCCTGCTTCTGCTGATCGTGTTCCTGTTTCTGGTCTTTGCGGTGGCATCCCAGTACACCACTTTCATTAATGAACGCTACGAAAGCGATTCTCTCGGCTACAATTCCTACTTCGCCAATTATTCCGACAAGCGGATCGTCCTGACCAAGCCGGACAAGGCGGAATTCGGCGACGCGGATTACAATGCGCTGATGAATCTGGACAATGTGCATGCCGTGATCCTGAACGATATTCTCCTGGACACCAGTCTGTATATCGAAAACTCACTATTCTCCTATGAGACCTACCCCCGGGATATCCGGGAATTTGACGGAGAACTGACCGCGGGGCGACTGCCTGAAGCGGAGAACGAAGTGGTGATCAGCGGAGAGAGCGATGAATATTCTTTTTCCGAGGACATGATCGACATTGTGCTCGACCAGGAGTTCAAAATCTATGTCGGAGAAGACGGAGAAGTGACGGTGCGGGTCGTCGGCGTGTGCTTCGACAACGATCTGAACACCGCCAACTATTCCGGCAATCTGTTCATGTCGACGGAGATGATCCGCAGACTTCTGACCATGACTTACAGCTACGGGAGCAGCGTGACGACCACCATCAACGGCAAGGAAGTGGAGTACGCCCAAGGCGATCCCCTGTACCGGATTATGCCTTCCGGGAAAGTGGCCAAAGGCAACGCCGTCCTTTCGGAAGAGGTCGATAACTTCTACGCAGATCCCAACAGCGAGAAGGAGATCAAGGCCAAGGGCCATGACATCAGCGTGAGGGTTAAGAATATGTTTTACGAGGACGGGATCAACCTGAAGATTTCCGATACCTACAATGACAGGACCTTCAGCAAACTGACCGGGCGGGATGACTTTGACACTTACTCCGGCGCCATTTTTATCAGTCAGCAGGATTTCGACCGGCTTTTCGCCAAGGGCAACTACCAGTGCTCCGTGTACGTGGACGAGCCAAGGAAGCTGGAGGAAACCAACGCGGCGATCCGGGCCCTGGGCTATAAGACCCTGCCCCTGAAGGAGACCATTGTGGTCGAGGGGCAGGACGTGCAGGATATGATCCGGGTGCCCATCACGATCCTGATCATCCTGGCCATCTTTTGCATCGCCTATCTGGTGGCGGGGCTGATTCTGCGCTCCCGGACAACCTACTTCAGTATTCTGCGAATGCTGGGCATGGCCCGAAAGAACATCCGCCGGATTCTTGACGTGGAGATTCTGCTGGTGATGAACATTGCCTTTGCTATATTTCTGGCTACGATCTACGTGGTGCAGGAGGGGTATCTGAAGATCCCCTATCTGAAGACGCTGGTTGACTACATGACCGTGAGAGACTACATCATTCTGTATGTCCTCACCGGTTTCATGGCATTCCTGATTTCCGGATGGTTCTCCCGGAGGCTGTTCCGGAAGACGGCCATGGGATCGTTCCGAGAGGAGGTGTGATCATGGTCAGACTGGAACATGTCGACAAATACTTCTTCCGGCGGAGAAGAAACGAGATACACGCCATCAACGACACTTCCCTGGAGACGGAAGACCGGGGACTGGTTGCCCTGCTGGGGCCCTCCGGCTGCGGCAAAACTACCCTGCTGAACGCCATCGGCGGGCTGGATAAGATTAACAGGGGAAAGATCTATGTCAACGGACAGCGGATCTCCGGGCGGATGTCCGGCACGGTGGACCGGATCCGGACATTAAGCATCGGATACATCTTCCAGAACTACAATCTGGTGGAGAACATGACGGTCTTCGACAACGTGGCCATCGCGCTGCGGATGATCGGCATCAAGAACAAGGTGGAAATCAAGGAGAAGGTCAACTACGTCCTGGAGAAGGTCGGCATGTACCGCTACCGGAACCGGTATGCGGATATGCTCTCCGGCGGCGAGCGCCAGCGGGTGGGCATCGCTCGGGCGCTGGTGAAGAACCCGACCATTGTCATTGCCGACGAGCCGACGGGAAATCTGGACAGCAAAAACAACCTGGAGGTCATGAACATCATCAAGGCCATCTCCCGGGAGAAGCTGGTCATTCTGGTTACTCACGAAGAGAAACTGGCGGATTTCTACGCCGACCGGATCATCCGGATCAAGGACGGCAAAATCGAGTCCGACGAACTCAACACCAAAAATGAAGGACTGGACTACCGGATCGAAAACAAGATCTACCTGAAGGATATTGAAGATCATAAGCGTGTACGGACCGACAATTATAACGTCGACTTCTACAGTGAAGGCGGCCGGGCCGATCTGAACATCGTTGTCAAAGGCCGCAATATTTACATACAGGCAAAGAATGAGCTGGACTCCATCGAGGTGGTCGATGATCAGTCGGCGGTTGAGCTGATCGATGATCATTACCGGAAGATGGCCCGGGGTGAGCAGGAGGACAGCTTCAGCACGAAGGTGCTGGATACCCTGTCCAAACGGAAGTATACCTCCATCCTCAATCCGCTGACGCTGATGAAGCGAGGGTTCAAGACCGTATCCAACTACCCGACGCTGAAGAAGGTTCTGCTACTGGGCTTCTGCATTTCTGCGGGATTCATTACCTACGCCATCTGCATGACCTTCGGCACGCTGCACATCACCGACGCCCAGTTCACCACGGAGGACAGGGATTATCTGACGGTGGTCGGCAAGAACATCAGCGTGGACACCTATGTGGACTACCAGAGCAACGGCACGCTGGAATACGTCATGCCCGGCGACTCCAAGATCAGCATGCCCCTGGCCATGGATCAGTACTATCAGACGAAGGACGCCATGGTGTCCCTGAACGGCTCCCTGTCCAGCAGGGACAGAGTTGAGCGGAAAGATCTGATCGCGGGAAGACTGCCGCAGAATGATCACGAAATCATCGTGGACCGGAAGGTGATCAAAAGCACCATTGAGGATCAATACACCAAGGAACTGGGCCTGGGCGCCACGAAGAGCTTCCTGGGGCAGCGGGCGAAAATTCCCCATATGGGCGAGTTTGTCATCGTCGGCATCGTCAACAAGGAGACACCATGCATTTACGCTGACCAGAGGGTGTTTATCAACCTGATCGCCAATGCCGTCAGCGAAGGCGGAGAGGACGCCGACATCGAAGTGATGGAAGCGGTTTCTGAGGACACGGCGGTGGGCGGATCGCTGATCGACTATGAACTGATGAAAAATGACGTCACTCTGAAGAAGGGAGAGTGGCCGAAGGAAAAGTATCAGGTCCTGGTCAACGATAAGAACAAGGAGGATCCGGCCTATAAGATCGGCCGTCAGGTCAGCACCAAGGTCAATGACAAGAAGCTGACCATCGTCGGCTACTATTCCGATCCCAGGGACAGTGACTATCTTCTGGTCAACGAAACCATGATCAAATACAAGCTGATCAAGGACAAGAAGAACATGACCCTCTGTCCAAAGGACAAGGCGGCCACCCTGCATACGCTGAAGGAAAACGGGGTCAACGTCCGGGATGTTTATGCCCAGAACAGAAACAAGTACCTTCAGGAAAAACGCAGTTCCATGCTGTCGATTCTGGTGCTTGCCGGCGTCATCCTGGGGATCTCCTTCATTGAGATCTTCCTGATGATCCGCGCCTCCTTCCTGTCCCGGATCAAGGAAGTAGGTGTCTACCGCGCCATCGGTGTGAAGAAACGCGATATTTACCGGATGTTTTCCGGGGAGATTCTGGCCATCTCCATTCTGGCCAGCCTGCCCGGATTCCTGTTCATGGCCTTTATCATCAGCCGGCTGATTCACGTTTCCTACCTGAGAGACATGTTCCTGATCAATTCCGGTGTGCTGCTGATCTGCCTGATTGTGATCTTCGGACTGAACATCGTCTTCGGGCTGATGCCCGTCTGGCGAACCATCCGCAAGACGCCGGCAGAGATTCTGGCCAGAACCGATGTAAACTGATCGCTGACGATGAAGCCGAGAAAGAAAACCCCGCCGCCGGCGGGGTGCAGTAAACCGCTTTGGAAACAGATCGTTCACCGGGCGGAAAGATCTGTTCAGACCAGCAGGGCGCTGATCCGCGCTCTGGTGCGGTCCTCACCGAGAATCTGCTGGATTTCCCATACATCCGGAGACTGGGTGCGGCCCATGACGGCCAGCCGGATTACGGTTGACACATGGCCCACGTGTCCCTTGTAGTCCTCCGGATGTTTTTTGTAATCCCTGGGTTTGGCGGCATAGCCCATGCCCACGGCGATAGCCCGGATCTTGTCGAACCACTGGCTCTGGTCATCGCTGTGGTCGCAGGTATCCAGATAGCGGCGGAGAATCTCCCGGGCATCTTCGTCGGTGACGTTTTCCGGGACGGTTTCTTCGATGTGGAAGTATTCATCGAAGAAATAGCAGATGAAGTCGAAGATCTGGCGGCAGAAGATCAGATCCTTTCGGGGGGTCCTTCCGCTGCGGCCCAGATCCAGAATCTTCGCCAGATACTCCGGCCCGTAGCCGCCGGCCTCATCGGTGAAGAGGGGCACCAGCTCCGGCCTGGTCAGGCGTGCCCAGTCAGTGAGGAAGTCCGCGAGTTCCTCTGCGGGAATGCGCAGCAGCACATCCTTGGAAATGTCGTTCAGTTTGTTCAGATCGAACAGCGCACCGGCGCTGTTCATTTTTTCCGTGGAAAAGGGGAACTCCTCCAAGGACATATCCGGATTGGCCGTGCGCCACGCCTCGAAATCAGAGTTCAGAATGGTCATCAGGTATTCCTTGACCGCCCGGGGATGGTAGCCCTCGCGGCGGTAGTAGTCCAGGGAGAGCTCCGGATCCCTCCTCTTGCTCAGCTTTCGCCGGTTGCCCGTCTCGTCGTCCAGCTTCATCAGCACCGCCGTATGGCAGTAGACGGGCGCGGGGAAGCCCAGCGCGTCGAAGAGCTCAATGTGGACGGGCAGGGACATGAGCCACTCCTCACCCCTCACTACGTGGGTCGTTCCCATCAGGTGGTCATCCACCGCGTGGGCGAAGTGGTAGGTGGGGATGCCGGTAGCTTTGAGAATGACCACATCCTGATCGTTGGCGGGCATGGACACTTCACCGCGGATGGCGTCCTTCACGTGAATGTATATGGTTCCGTTGTGATTGACATAGCGCGCTCCGCTCACACCTTCGCAGACCGCGCCGGATTCCCTGCAGCAGTGGGCGGGATCGATGGCGTTGCCTTTGGAACGGAGCCGGACAACATAGGGTTTGCCCGCAGTCAGATTCGCCGCGATCTCTTCCAGAGTCAGATTCCGGCTCTGTTCGGCATATTTTCCGTAGATGCCGGTGGTTTCCTTATTGGCTTCCTGCTCGGCCCGGATGGCTGCCAGTTCTTCCTCGGTCAGGAAGCAGGGATAGGCCCGGCCGCGGCGGACAAGATCCCTGACGAAAATCTGATAGATTTCAGCCCGCCGGCTCTGGTAGTATGGCCCGTAGGCGCCGCCAATTTCCGCACCTTCGTCAAAGCCGATGCCGAAAAAGTCCAGGGAAGAGGTGATGGTCTCCACCGCGCCCTCCACATAGCGCTTGTCGTCCGTATCCTCGATCCGCAGATAGAAGGTTCCACCGGACTGATGGGCCATCCGTTCATCGACGAAGGCGCCGTACAGGTTGCCCAGGTGAATAAATCCCGTGGGGCTGGGACCCATACGGGTGACCATGGCTCCCTCGGGGAGATTCCGGGGCGGGTATTGCCTTTGCAGATCCTCCGGGGTTCTGGTGATATGGGGAAAAAGCAGCTCTGCCAGTTTCTGATTATCCATGTGCAGCCTCCTGTCAGTTGAATATCCGTGCGACAATAGTATATCACATGGATGAGGGGTGTTCCTGCAGTATTTTCTGAAGAAAAAAGCTATCCCGTAAATCTGA
>JAUNRL010000035.1 GCA_030535715.1 Bacillota bacterium | reverse complement strand
GGGTGATTACATCAATATCGTCATCAGTTCCGTCCTCCGCAATCTGCTGCTGGGCGGCATTCTGGCCATTCTGATCCTGCTGTTCTTCCTGCGGGACATCCGGCCGACCATCATCACCGCCATATCCATCCCGGTCAGCGTTGTTTTTGCGCTGGCCATGATGTACTTCACCGGGGTCACCCTGAACATGATTTCCCTGTCCGGCCTGGCGATCGGCATCGGCATGCTGGTGGACAATTCCATTGTCGTCATCGAAAACATCTACCGCCTGCGCTCCATGGGTTATTCCCTGGTGCAGTCGGCGGTTTCCGGCGCGGTTCAGGTGGCCGGCGCCATCACCGCGTCGACCCTGACCACCATCTGCGTCTTCGCGCCCATCGTCTTTGTGAGCGGCATGACCAGGGATATCTTTTCGGATCTCGCCCTGACCGTGGCGTATTCCCTGATGGCCAGCCTGTTCATCGCCCTGACGCTGGTGCCGGCCATGGCGAAAAGCCTGCTGGTGAAGACGCCGAAGAACACGGTGCTGGGACAGAAGGGAAGAGTGGTGACGAAGTACCGGGAAGTGTCCGCCTGGGCGCTGTGCCACAAGAAATGGATCCTGATCGGCGCGGTCGTCCTGCTGTTCGCCTCATCGGGATTGCTTTTGACCCGGGGCTTTGCGTACATGCCCTCCATGAGCACGCCCCAGGTGTCAGCCGATATCACCATGCCGGAAGGCAGTACCCTGAAGGAGACGGCGGCGGCCAACGACGAAATGATGAATGCCGTCCGGAAGATCGACGGCGTGGAGACGGTCGGCGCCATGCTGTCCTCGGGGAACATGATCACCATGAGTCAGGACGGCGGGGAAGAGAACGTCACCCAGACTTCCATGTATGTCGTGCTGGATGAAAAGAAGGCGGACCAGGGAAAGACGGTCGCCAGGACCCTGAAGTCCTTTGAAAAGAAATACGGCTGCAAGGTCGTCACCTCGGCGGATATGGATATGACCACCATGATGGGCGGTTCGGACGTGAGCATCAGCCTGTTCTCCGATGACCTGGATGACCTGCGCTCCTCCGCGCACCGTGTTGAGGAACGCATGCGGGAAATGAAGGGACTGGAAGACATCTCCGACATTGAAGAAAACAGCACCGAGGAACTGCACGTGTCCGTGGACAAAAACTACGCCATGACCGAGGGGCTGACCGTAGCGCAGATCTATCAGCAGATTGCCGCGAGACTCCGGAAAGAGGAAAAGGCGACCACGCTGAAGCTGGAAGACGGAAACATCGATGTCACCGTGGAGAATTTCTCCCGGGAATATACCGTCCGGCAGCTCGAGGAGATGAGGCTGACGGTGGACAAGAAGGATGGGACGAAGGAAAAGATCCGTCTGACCGAGGTCGCGGATATCGAGAAGGATGCTTCTCTGAAAGAAATCAGTCACGAGGACAAGAACCGCTGCGTCAAGGTGACGGCCTCGATCGCGGATGGCTATAACGTCACTCTGCTGATCCGACAGATCCGGAATGCCGTCAACGGAGAACACCTTCTGGCCGGGGACGTGACAGCGGACTACGGCGGGCAGAACGAAGAGATCATGGACGCCATGCGCCAGATGCTCCTGATGATGATCATCGGCATTGTGCTGGTGTATCTGATCATGGTCGCGCAGTTTCAGTCAGTCCGTTCGCCGCTGATCGTCATCTTTGCTGTGCCGCTGGCCTTTACCGGCGGGATGCTGGCGCTGCTTCTCTGCGGTCAGGTCTTCAGTGTCATCGCCATGTTCGGCATGGTCATGCTGATGGGCATCGTCGTGAACAACGCCATCGTTTTCGTGGACTGCGTCAACCGGTTCCGGCTTGAGGGCATGGATCTCGATGAGGCCATCATCCACGGCGGCGCCGTGCGTATGCGGCCGGTCATCATGACGGCCATGACCACTGTTCTCGGCCTTATGCCTCTTGCTCTGGGCATCGGAAACGGCGCCGGAATGGTACAGCCGCTGGCCATCGTCTGCATCGGCGGGCTGCTTTACGCCACGGCGACGACCCTGCTGGTGATCCCGGTCATGTACCGTCTCGTCGCCCGAAAGCGCATGACCAAAATCAAGGATGAAGAACTTGAAATACTGACGGTATGATGTTATAATAGTTGCGTCGTGCCGGCGTGATGGAACTGGCAGACGTGCGGGACTCAAAATCCCGTGGTGGCAACACCGTGTGGGTTCGATCCCCACCGCCGGCACCAAAGCACCGAAGAACAAAAAAACACCGCAGGAGGTAAATGCAATGGGTGGAACAATGATGACAATTATTCCTCTGATACTGTTGATCGTGATCATGTATTTCCTGATGATCCGTCCCCAGAAGAAGCGGGAAAAGGAAACGACAGCAATGCGCAACAGCGTGCAGGTGGGAGATGAGATCGTCACGATTGGCGGCATCTGCGGTAAGATTGTCAAGACCAAAGACGAGTCAATCATCATTCAGGTTGGCGCGGACAAAGTCAAGTTCGAGATGATGCGCTGGTCCATTTCCAAGGTGGTCAAGGAAGGCGCCGGCCACAACAAGGCGACGACCGAGGACTATGAGGAGATCGGCGAGGCCGAGAAAAAGGAAGTCCGCAAGGCCAGGCCCAGAAGAATGAAGAAAGCTGTTCCGGCTGTTGAAGAGGAACCGGTCGAGGAGAAGGCGGAAGAAGAATAAACGAATGATGGCGGCGGATATGCCGCATGAAGACTGCTGCTGGAAGAAGGCAGCAGTCTTTTTTCGATTGTGCCGGGCGCGGCACACCGCTGAGTGGGGATCGCCGCGGGTATTTGCCGCTTCTTGCGTATTTTCCCTTGTTTCGATGGGCTGGAGGATGTACAATAGAATGCGATATTCTGTCAAGCGATTTGATGACAGTAATTTTAGTGTTGCGGAGGAAAAAATGAGCTATAACGTGAGGAAAATTCTGGCTATCGTATTCATCATCATCATTGCCTTTGGATGGGTGGTCACCGTGAAAGGAATCGGCCCCATGACCCCCATCAAGGACAGGATGAATCTTGGTCTGGACATCAAGGGCGGCGTGTACGTTGTCCTGGAGGCGGACAAGAAGGAACTGACCAAGTACAGAACAGATGAGGACAAACGGACGGTCATGGAACAGACCCAGGCGGTTATTGAGCGCCGGGTCAATGAGCTGGGTCTCTCGGAGCCGACGGTCACCATCGAGGGGGAGAACCGGATACGCGTGGAATTGCCCGGTGCGACCAACGCCGAGGAAGCCATTGAGCAGATCGGCAAAACCGCACAGCTGATCTTCATCCTGGCTGACGGCACAGAGGTGCTGAATGGCAGCCATGTGAAGGACGCCCAAGCGGGGCAGGATGACAAGTCGACCAGTTACGCTGTCAACCTGCAGTTTGACAGTGAGGGCACCAAGGCCTTCGGGGACGCCACCACCAAGGCGTATAACGGCGAAGTCAAATCCGCTATCGAGGGTGTCGGTGACGGCGCGATTGCCATCATTCTGGACAATCAGATCATTTCCGCACCGAACGTCAATGAACCGATTCTCGGTGGAAGCTGCAAGATTACCGGAGATTTCAGCCAGGAGAAAGCACAGAATCTGGCCGCACTGATCCGCGGCGGTTCGCTGCCCATCACCCTGACGGAGGTCACCTCCTCGGTGCAATCGGCGAAGATCGGATACAATGCGCTGGAAATGAGCGTCTACGCGGGACTCATCGGCCTTGGCCTGATCCTGCTGCTCATGCTGTTCGCCTACAGAGGGCTGGGCATCGCCGCTGACCTGGCGCTGCTGTTCTATGTGGTCATCGTGGTCAACATCATGTCTCTGATGGGCATGACCCTGACTCTGCCGGGCATCGCCGGCATGATCGTCGCCGTCGGTATGGCGGTTGACGCCAACGTGATCATCTTTTCCCGCATACGGGAGGAACTGGCCGCTGGCCGGAGCATACGGGTGGCGGCGGAAACCGGATACAGGCGGGCGCTGACGTCCGTCATCGACTCGCAGGTGACCACTCTGATCGCGGCGGTCATCCTCTACGAAGTGGGCACCAGTTCAGTCAAGGGCTTTGCCTTCACCTTCATGGTCGGTATCATCGTCAGCATCTTCACCGCCGTCATCGTTACCCAGCTCTACGTCGGCCTTTTCGCCCAGAGCCGGTCGACGGCGAAGATGGCTTTCTTCTGCATGAAGAAGGACGGATCTGCGTCCTTCACCTTTACGAAGCTGATTCATATCATCGACAAGAGAAAGGTCTTCTACTGCATTTCCATCATCATCCTGGCCACGGGCCTGATGTTCGGCCTGGTCCGTGGGCTGAACTTCGGCATCGACTTCACCGGCGGCACCATGATCCAGATGGACATGGGCAAGCAGGTGAAGATCAGCGATGTGAAGGACTGCATCAAAGAATACAAGCTGGATCCGGAGATCATTTACTCCGGGGAAGGCAACCAGGAGATCGTGATCCGAACCACGAAGGCCCTGGAAAACGAAGACCGGGCGAAGGTGATCGACACCATCAACGAACAGTTCGGCACAACGGACGAAAACGTCATTGCTCAGGAACTGTTCGGCGGTTCCATCGGGAAGGAGCTACGCAACAACGCTTTGCTCGCCCTGGCCATTGCGGCGCTGTGTATGCTGGTCTATATCCGGATCCGGTTCCGGCAGTGGCGGTTCGGCGCGGCTGCCCTGCTGGGCGACCTGCATGACGTGCTCATCGTCGTGTCCTTCTACGCCATCTTCCAGGTGACCGTTAACAACCCGTTCATCGCGGGTATCCTGACCGTTGTCGGTTACTCGATCAACGATACCATCGTCATCTTTGACCGGATCCGGGAGAACCTGAAATACATGAAAAGGGGAACCCTGGTGGAGACCATCGACCGAAGCCTCACTCAGACCCTGGGCCGATCCCTCATGACTTCGGCGACGACGATTCTGGTCATGGTGCCCATGCTGATCATGGCGGGCGACGCCATCCGGGAATTCGTCATGCCGCTGATGGTCGGTATTCTGGCCGGAACCTATTCCTCCATCTGTATGTGCTCGCCCCTGTACTATGAGTTCAGCACCATGGACAAGGTGAGCAAGTACGAGAGACAGGTGAAACTGGCGAAAAAGCAGGCAAAGAAGGAAACCGGAGAGCAGAAGAAACTGAGGCTGGCCGCTGTAGAGAAGGCCGGCGATGAGGCAAAGGCAATCCCGGCCGGCGAAGGGCCCGGGGTGGATCAGGCGGTGGCAGAAGCGGATTCTGCGAAGGCCGCTCAGGCCATGAAGGATACCGGCGCAAAGCCTGCTCAGACAGCGAAAGCAGCGGATGCGAAGACGGCCGAAGAGAACGCCGCAGAACAGTCCGCGCCGAAGAAGGCGGACAGGAAACCGAAAAATCGGAACAACGGACAGCGCCGTTCCAAGCGCTATGTCAAGGGGAACAGGAAGACGGTGAAGATCCGGGAAGAGGATGAAACCTTCCGGTTGTAGATGACATGACGAAGAAGAGCGAATTCCTTGACAAACTGCTGACTTACAACGAAAACTACGACATTGAGCGGATCGGCAGGGCATACGATGTGGCGGAGGAGATGCATAGGGGACAGCTGCGCAAATCCGGTGAACCCTATCTGATTCATCCCATGGCGGTGGCCGAGATTCTGGCCGGCCTGGGTATGGATGAGGCTACGATTATCGCCGGCCTGCTTCACGATGCCGTCGAGGACACGCCTTACACCAAGGAAGAACTGATCCGGGATTTCGGCGTTGAAATCGGCCTTCTGGTAGACGGCGTGACCAAGCTGGGATCCCTGAAGGTGGAGAGCAAGGAGGAGCGGCAGGTGGAGAATCTGCGCAAGATGTTTCTGGCCATGTCCAAGGACATCCGCGTACTGATCATCAAACTCTCCGACCGGCTGCACAACCTGCGGACGATCAACTACATGACCTACGACAAGATCATGGAAAAGTGCCAGGAAACCCTGGACATTTATGCGCCTCTGGCGGCCCGGCTGGGCATCTATACCATGAAGATGGAGCTGGAGGATATCGCGCTGAAGTTTCTGGAGCCGGAGGCCTATTATGATCTGGCCGAGCAGGTCAGCGAACGGAAGGAAGCCAGAGAGGACGCCATCAGGCACATCATCGGCGAAATGAAGGAAGCCCTGGATGAAATCGGTATCCGCTACGACATCTACGGCCGGTCAAAGCACTTTTACAGCATCTATAAAAAAATGAAGTTCCAGCACAAGAACATCGATGAGATTTTCGACCTCATCGCGGTGCGGATCATCGTGGAAACCGTGCGGGACTGCTACGCCGTTCTGGGGCTGGTACATACCATGTGGACGCCCATACCGGGACGGTTCAAGGATTATATCGCCATGCCCAAACCCAACATGTACCAGTCGCTGCACACGACGGTCATCGGGGAGACGGGAAGGCCATTTGAGATCCAGATCCGGACCTGCGAGATGCACCGGATCGCCGAGTACGGTATCGCGGCCCACTGGAAATACAAAGAAGGCGTGGACAGCGATACGGAGGAAGTCAAGCTTTCCTGGCTGCGGCAGGCTCTGGAATGGCAGAAGGACGTCAACGATCCCCGGGAGTTCATGGAATCCCTGAAGATGGATCTGTTCTCTTCACAGGTGTTCGTGTTTACGCCACAGGGCGACGTCATTGAGCTGCCTGCCGGATCCACACCGCTGGACTTTGCCTTCAAAATTCATACGGATGTAGGCTGCCGCTGCGTGGGCGCCAAGGTCAACGGCAAGATGGTCACCATCGACCATCCCCTGGAAAACGGCAACATTATTGAGATCGTCACCTCGTCCAATGCGGCGGGACCGAGCATCGACTGGCTGAAGATCGCCAAGAGCAGTTCCGCCCGGAACAAGATTCGGCAGTGGCTTAAGAGGGAAAACCGCAACGATGCCGTGGACAAGGGCAAGGATCTTTTCGATAAATATCTGCGCAGGAAGGGCCAGGATCCGAAGATTCTGCTGAAAAACAGCAATGTGAACCGGGCCGTCAAGGAACTGGGCTTCAGGGATCAGGACGAGCTGTTCACCCAGCTGGGGTACGGCGGCAACTTCCAGAGCAAGATCATGACCATCCTTCAGGGATACGAAGAAGAGGCCGGCCGTCTGGAGGAGGAAAAAGAGTCCACCCTGATAAAGGACCTGAACCAGATCGGGGAGAAAGCGCAGAAGAGGGCGGACCATGAGCGCCGTCGGGATGTGGATTCCAGCGGCATCATTGTCGACGGCGTGGATAATCTGCTGATTCAGCTGGCCCGCTGCTGCAGTCCGGTGCCCGGCGACGATGTGGTCGGCTTTATTACCAAGGGCAGGGGCATTACCATCCACCGGAGGGACTGTGACAACCTGCGGTCCCTGGATGAAGAGGACAGGAAACGGCTCATCGACGTCTGCTGGGATCCGGCCACTCTGGAAGAGGGCTACGATACCGGCATCACCATGATCGCCTCGGATCAGAAGGGTATGTTTTCGAGCATTTCCAAGATCTGCGACGATATGAACGTGCATATTGTGGGTCTGAACGCCAGGGAAGGCCGGGACGAAACCCTGCGTATTGATCTGACCCTGTCCATTCACGACCGGGAGCAGATCGAGAAGATGTGCCGGTCGCTGAAGAACATCCCCGGCATCACGGAAGTGTACCGGAGCAGGCGGTAGATAAGGAGCGTTTATGCAGATAAGCAATATGCCCAGCGGCATGCTGGGGGTGAACACCTATTTTGTCGCTGACGAAGAGGCAAAGAAAGCGTTTCTCGTGGATCCGGGCGGCTGGAGCCCGGAGATGAAGGCACACGTTCTGTCCTCCGGAGCGGAACTTGCTGCCGTCATCCTGACTCACGGACACGCGGATCACATCATGGGCGTGCCGGCGGTACTGGCCGACTTCCCGGGCGTGGAAGTGGTGGCCCATGAGCAGGAGCGGGATATGCTTTCCGATACGGGATTCAACATGAGCGAGCAGTTTGGTTCACCCACGGTCGTTGAGCCGGATCGCTATGTGCGGGAAGGGGATACCATGACCATCGGGGGAATGGAGCTGACCTTCCTGTTCACGCCGGGTCATACCCCGGGTGGCCTGTGCATCTATATGGAGAAGGAGGGTGTACTCTTTTCCGGAGACACCCTGTTCCAGGCGTCCATTGGCAGGACGGACTTCCCCGGCGCATCCTTCCCGGTGCTGGCCGAGTCCATCCATAATAAGCTGTGGTCTCTGCCCGATGATACCCGGGTTCTGCCGGGGCATATGGGGCCGACGACCATCGGATTTGAAAAGGAGCACAATCCTTTTGTCTGAACGGATTCTGGACATTGAAATCAGAGGAACCCGGAATCTGAATCCGTACGAGGAACTGATCAAGGTCTTCCTGCAGCCGTCGGAATACCGTATTCACGGGGAGGAGATGGCAGCAGAAGACACGGATCGCGCCGAATCCGCCCCGGAACGTCTGGTTTATGATGTGAGCCGGGATGATCAGGCGGGAAAAAAGGAAGATCGGTATGCCGTGAGCCGGCAGCTGTTCGAGGATCTGGCGGTGCGGACCGGCAAACGGCCCAAGTGGGGTGTGCTGACCGGCATCCGGCCGGTCAAACTGGCCGGGGAGATCGAGCAGCGGCTCACGGATGTTCCCGAAGAGAAGAGAGCATCCGCGGCGAGATTGCTTTTGCAGAAGCAATATCTCCTGCATCCCCGGAAGGCGGAGCTGGCCACGGAGATCCTTCGCCGGCAGAAACGGCTGGCGGGAGATCCGCCGGAGAACAGTCTGTCGGTATATATCGGGATCCCCTTCTGTCCGACCCGCTGTCTCTACTGTTCCTTCACCTCCAATCAGGTGGAGGAAGGGGAAATCCGGCGGTACCTGGCCGCTCTGGAAAAGGAAGTCCGCTGGTCGGGACAGGCGGTGAAGGAGG
>JAUNRL010000197.1 GCA_030535715.1 Bacillota bacterium | reverse complement strand
TCTTCTCAGCATATTCTATCCTAAAACCGTTCCGATTTCAATGACATTGCCTTTTAAATATTCCGCCGCACGGATGCGTTTTTTGCCCGGCATCTGCAGCTGGGTCACCCGCAGAACGCGTCCCCCGGCGGCGATATCGATGCCCGCAGGACCTGTCTGCAGCACCGTGCCCGGCGGCGCCTGCGCCTCCTGCGCCAGCGCCTCTCCTTCCCAGAGCTTCACCCTGGTCTCGCCCATGAAGGTGTAGGTCCCCGGCCAGGGATCAAAGGCCCGCATCTGCCGTTCCAGCTCCTCCGGCGTCTTCGTGAAGTCAGCCAGTCCGTCCTGCTTGGAGATCATCGGCGCGTAAGTGGCCAGGGCATCGTCCTGCTTCTCCGGGCGAAGCTCAGGAAGCCTGCTCAGGACCTCCACGATCATCTCCGCGCCCATCTGCGCCAGCTCCTCATGCAGCTGTCCGCAGTTCTTGCCGGCTGCCGGCGTGCTCGCTTTGAGCAGCATGTCGCCGGTGTCCAGGCCCTCCGCCATCTGCATGATGGTGACGCCGGTGACCTCGTCGCCGGCCAGCAGTGCCGCCTGGATCGGCGCAGCACCCCGGAAGCGGGGCAGCAGCGATGCGTGGATGTTGATACATCCTCTGGCGGGGATCTGCAGCACCTCCGGCGGGAGGATCCTGCCGTAGGCCGCCACCACGATTACATCCGGCTGCGCCTGCCGCAAAACCTGCAGGATCTCATCGTTGCCCCGCAGCTTCGCCGGCTGCAGCACCTCCAGCCCCAGCTCCAGGGCCTTCTCCTTCACCGGGGAGAAATGCACCTTCTTGCCGCGGTTGGATCTGGCGTCCGGCCGGGTCACTACATATCTGATCTCATGTCCGGCATCCGCGATCGCCTGCAGGGCAGGTACTGCGAAGTCCGGCGTTCCCATGTAAATGACTCTCATGATCTACTGCTCGTCCTCCTGCTCCTGTTCCTGCTGCGCATCCGGATCCACCCGGAACATCTTCGACGCCTTGTCGGGATACAGGATCACCTCCAGATGATCGTACTCATGGCACATCACCCTGGCGCGGAATTCCTCGAAGGTATGCTCCTGTGGATTGCCGTCCCGGTCCAGTCCGCGGATGGTGATCTTCTCGGGACGGATCACCGTGCCCACCATCTCCGGTACGGACAGACATCCTTCATCGCCCTCGATCTCTCCCTCCTGGGAAACGATCTCGGGATCCACGAAGTAATAGACTTCGTCCGGCTCCGGCTCCGCCACAAACATCCGCCGCAGGATCCCCACCTGGGGTGCTGCCAGGCCGACACCGTCCGGATCCGGTCGGTTACCTCGCCCACCGGTCTGCATTTTTTGCGGAGCGCCGGGTCTCCCTCTGTCAGGATATTTCGTAATGCCATTGTGTCCTCCTCTTTACATTGTCTGTGTCTCGACTCGTCTGTATATCGTCGTATCGCTCTTGCTGTATCTGTTCGTCGTATCGTTCCTGCCCGTACCGCTCCGGCCGCATCGCGGCACGGCACCGTCCCGCGCCGCTATGCGAAGCTGTAGGGATTGATGTCCACCACCGCCAGGTACTTCGTCCTGCGACGGGCATCCTCCTCCTTCAGCGTGCGGAGCAGGTCCGTATACTCCCTGCGCCTGCCCTGCGGACAGCGGATCACTATGCTGAACCGGTAGATCTCCCGGATCTTGCTCATGTATGCCTGCTGGGGCGGGAGCACGCTCGGGCGGTCATCGGGAGCCAGCCTTTGCTGCAGCCGATCGTACCAGCTCTGCGCGCCCGCTTCCGCCTGATCGCTGTCTTTCGCCGTGAACAGCACCTGGATCAGGTCGCTGTAGGGCGGGTATTTCATCAGCCGCCGGAACTCCCTCTCTTCGCGGAAGAACCCGTCGTAATCCTGGGCAGCACTGAAACCGATGGCGTAGTGTTCCGGGCTATAGGTCTGGATGATCACCTTGCCCCGGACGCTGCCTCTGCCGGCCCGGCCCGCCGCCTGGGTGATCAGCTGGA
>JAUNRL010000196.1 GCA_030535715.1 Bacillota bacterium | reverse complement strand
GTCGATGATCTGCGGTCATTCCTGGTGGGCGGCGCCTTCATCAACGGGGACTTCACCGTGGCGGAGTCGGCGGCGGTGAGCCGGGAGATCCGGGATCTGATGACCTACGCTCTGCGAAAGGGCGTGAAGATTGATTACGCCATCGGGCGGATAAAGGAAAAGACAACCCCGCTGAAGGAGGAAAGCTACCGGCAGGATGCGCCGGCCGGGCCGGGTGTGCAGGACGGGCTGGAGGCCCCGGGGATACCGGATCTGACCGGGTTGTTCGGCGGGGCGGCGCAGACGGGGACGTCAGGGCTGTTCGGAGTGCCGGGAACCCCGGGTGCGCCGGTCGTAATGGGCGAACCGGGCACGGCGGATGGCACGGGCGCGCCGGGTCAGCCGGGTACGGCGCAGGACGCGGTGACTCAAAACGCTGCCCAGGCAGTGGAGGCGGTGGAAGATACCCGAACCATGGAAGAACTGATGGATGAACTGGATGGGCTGGTTGGTCTGAACAGCATCAAAAAGGATATTCACAGTCTGATGAATTTCATCTCCATCACGAAACTGCGTGAGGAGAGGGGGCTCAGCGTGCCCACCGTCTCCTATCACCTGGTATTCACGGGCAATCCGGGAACGGGCAAGACGACGGTGGCCCGGCTGGTGGCCGGCCTCTACCGGCAGATCGGCATTCTTCCCAGGGGCCAGCTGGTGGAGGTAGACCGCAGTCAGCTGGTGGCCGGGTATACGGGTCAGACAGCCATCAAAACCATGGCGGTCATCCAGAAGGCGCTGGGCGGCGTGCTGTTTATCGATGAGGCTTATGCTCTGGCCAACGGCAAGCAGGACAGCTTCGGCAAAGAGGCGGTGGAGACCATTCTCAAGGCCATGGAGGATCACCGGGACGAGCTGGTGGTCATCGTCGCCGGCTACACGGAACTGATGCACAAGTTCATCGATTCCAACCCGGGCTTCAAATCCCGGTTCAGCAAGTTCTTCGAGTTCCCCGACTATACCGGCGAAGAGTTGCTGCAGATTTTCAGGTGCTTCTGCGACAGCAACGGATACCGGATTGCGGAAGAGGCGGAATCGCTTTTGCGTGAAAGACTGGAAGAAATGTACGAACGGCGAAGCCGCCACTTCGGCAACGGGCGGACGGTGCGCAACATATTTGAAAAAGCAATCCACGAGCAGGCCAACCGCCTGTCGAAGGAAGAGGGCGTGTCCGATGAAGCGCTGCAGGAACTGACCCTGGAGGACGTCCGGGCGGCGGTGGAAGCGGAGAGCATCAAGTTCAAGGGAATGGAGGAACAACTATGATTCTGTATTTTTCAGGGACAGGAAACAGTGAATACGTGGCAAAGCGGATCGGGCAGATCACCGGCGATGAGGTGCTGAACCTGTTTGACCGGCTGCGAAGCAATGACCTGTCGGAGCTGCATTCGGAGACCCCCTGGGTGGTCGTTTGCCCGACCTACGCCTGGCAGATGCCCCGTATTGTGCGGGACTGGCTGGAGGGAGCGCTGCTTACCGGTAGCGACAGGATTGCCTTTGTGTTGACCTGCGGCGGCAGCATCGCGGGAGCGGGCGCCTATGCCGAAAAACTGGCCCGGGAAAAGGGGATGAGCTGTCTTGGCGCCGCCGCGGTGAAGATGCCAGAAAACTATATCGCGATGTTCAATACGCCGGATCGGGAGGAAGCACTGCGGATCGTGGATGAAGCGGAGGCGGTCATTGATCAGATCGGAAAGACCCTTCGCTCAGGCGGAATGCTGGACGATGCCGGCGGAGAGAAACTGCAGAGCGCCCTTCTCAATCGAGCGTTTTACCGTTTCGCTATCAGGGACGGTAAGTTTACAACCAATGGCAAATGCACCTCCTGCGGACACTGCACCCGGATGTGCCCCGTGGAGAACATCGCGCTGGAGGACGGCATTCCGGTGTGGAGCGGCCGCTGCATTCACTGCATGGCCTGCATCAATCTCTGTCCTTTTCAGGCAATCGAGTACGGAACCGGTACAGAGAAAATGGAACGCTACCGTTGCCAGAATTCGCTGTATCACTCTGCAGGGGAGAGGAAAGCGCA
>JAUNRL010000195.1 GCA_030535715.1 Bacillota bacterium | reverse complement strand
TCCACATGACCAACATCCCGGTGGGCGCGGGCATGGGCACCTGCGGTCTGGTCGGCCAGATCGGCACCTTCACCAGCATGGGCTTCACCATGGACGTGCTCTGGAAGGTCATCCTTCTGCACATCGTCCTGCCGGCAGCCCTCGCTTTCGTCATCGACCGGATCATGCGCAGGGCGGGGCTCATCAAGGACGGTGATTATCAGCTGGATCTGTAAAGGAGGTGCAACTATGCGTGTTGCCGTTGTAGACGGACAGGGCGGCGGAATCGGCCGCGCCATCGTGGAACGAATCCGAAAGGAGTTTCCGGATATCACCATTACAGCCCTGGGGACCAACTCCACGGCCACCGGACAGATGGTTCGGGCCGGCGCCGATGAAGGGGCGACCGGCGAAAACGCCATCATTCATAACATGCAGCATGTCGATGTAGTCATGGGCGTCATCGGCATCCTGAACGCCAACGCCATGCTGGGCGAACTTTCCCCGGCCATGGCCACAGCCATCGGCGGGAGCCACACCTATAAGATTCTCCTGCCCATCAACCGCTGCCACATTCATGTAGTCAGCGTCAGAGACATCCCTCTCTCCGTCCATCTGGACAATGCCGTAGAGGCTCTGCGGGAATACATCCGCACCGGTTCCGCGGACTGATGTGCGAGGAAAGGCAATGAATCAGCGTCAGCAGGACATTCTGAATACCCTGAGACAGACCGACCGGCCGATTTCCGCATCGGCCCTGGCCGGGCAGTTTGACGTGAGCCGGCAGATCATCGTCAGCGACGTCGCTCTGCTTCGGGCAGCCGGCGAAGAGATCGTCGCCACCTCCCGGGGATACCTTCCCGGCGGGCAGACGGCGGCCTGCCCTTTTACCGGCACCCTGGTCTGCCGGCACAACGCAGACCAGCTGAAGGATGAACTCTATACCATCGTCGACCTCGGCGGAACAGTCATCGACGTCTCCATCGATCATCCCATCTACGGGGAGCTGTCCGGGAAACTGGATCTGTCTTCCCGCTTCGATGTGGACGGCTTCCTCGACCAGGTCAGCCAGGAGGGCGCCATGCCCATCAGCAGTCTGACCGGCGGACTGCATCTGCACCGGATCGGCTGCCGGGACAGAGAAACTTTTGAGCGGATCCGTGCCCGTCTGCTCGAGCTGGGCATCGCGCAATGACACGATGATCCCGGCCGTGCCGCTACGGATTCCACGGGAGTACAACATTATCGAGACATCGAAAAAACGGACCTCCGCTTTATCGGCGGAAGCCCGTTTCGTTACGTTGTATTCCGCTTTCACGCGGTGTCCGTTTGATTTTCGGACAGTGGGAATGAACCCCGCCGCCCGGAAAGACCGGGATCAGACTCAACTTATTTCGCCGCTTCTTCCGCGATCGCACTTTCCATGATATCCAGGCCGGCAGCCAGCTGCTCATCGGTGACGCACAGCGGGCACAGGAACCGGATCACGTTGTTGTAGGTACCGGCCGCCTCAAGCAGCAGGCCCTTGTTCATGGCATTCTGGACAATCCGTCCGACCAGATCGGCGTTCGGGGTCTTGGAGGCCTTGTCCTTAACGAACTCAACACCCATCATGGCACCGGTTCCTCTGACATCGCCCACGCACTCGAACTTGTCTTTCCACTCATTGAATCTCTTCATGCCGATTTCCGCGATGTGTCTCGCCTTGGCCGGATAGTCATCTCTCTCCATGACTTCGATGACCTTCAGCGCAGAGGCTGCAGACATGGCGTTGGCGCCGAAAGTGCCGCCGATGGTGCCGCCGGTAACCGCGTCCATGACCTCTGCTCTCGCCGTAACGGCGGACAGAGGCATACCGGCCGCGATGGACTTCGCCGTGGTCATGATGTCAGGAGCGCATCCCGCATCCGCGAAATACTGGGAAGCGAACATCTTGCCGGATCTCGCCCAGCCGCACTGTACTTCGTCGCAGATCATCATGATGCCGTGCTCGTCGCAGATCTTGCGGACAGCCTTGACCCACTCGATCGGCGCCGGGATGAATCCGCCTTCACCCTGAACCGGCTCAAATACAATCGCCGCACAGGCAT
>JAUNRL010000034.1 GCA_030535715.1 Bacillota bacterium | reverse complement strand
AATAAAATAGAAGAAGAAATAAAGGTCAGTTCTCTACTCGCCGAAGAGGTTCGCATGATCAGAGAAGAAATGTCCTGATCATGCACAGGCAGTTGACAGGATGATCGCAGAATATCAACAGCAGAAAAAGAATAAAACAAAGGATAATCATCAGCTTTGATGCACTTATCCACAGAATACACAGATTCTACTACTATAACTACTATATTCTTATTTAAACATAAGTGTTCGCTTTGCTTTAACCAGAGGAGGATGATATGAAATTCAGATGTAACCAGCAGATGTTATCCAAAGCGCTGAACACCGTGTCCAAAGCGGTATCCAACCGAACCACGCTACCCGTACTGAAGGGAATACTGATCAAAGCAGAGAATGAATCTCTTCTTCTGACCGCATCGGATCTGGATATCAGCATCAGTCGGCAAATAGATGCAGAAATAGAGGAAGAAGGAGCGGTGGTGGTGATGGCCAGACTATTCGGAGATATTATCCGAAAACTTCCCAATGAAGAAATCATCATAGAACAGGAAGAGGACAGTGTGAAAATCAGTACTATTTCTTCGGAATTTAAGGTAGTTTCTCTTCCGCCGGAGGATTTTCCGGAAACGGGAAAAAGAGAGGAAAACGATCATACCATTTCCATTGATCAGGAGATTCTGCGGAATATGATTCGGAAAACGGGATTTGCTGCCAGCATTGAAGAGTCCAAAGGGATACTGACCGGCATTCTGACGGAGATTAAAAAGGATGAAATCACCATGGTTGCGCTGGATGGATTCCGGCTGGCGCTGACCAATGAACCCATGAAGAGTGAAAAAGAAGAAAAATTCATTATTTCCGCGAAGATCATGAATGAAATTGGTCGAATCATTTGGGAAGAGGATGAAGAGGATGATCTTCTGATTCATCTGGGAAAAAAGAGGGCAGTTGTGCAGACCGGGAGAACAGAAGTGGTTATGCGCATCATGGAAGGAGAATTTATTCGATACCAAGATATTATTCCCACCGACAGCACAACCCGGGTGATTGTCGGAAGAGAACTGTTCCAGGGAAGCATGGAGAGAGCATCGCTGCTTTCCCGGGAGGGAAAGAATAATCTGGTTAAGCTGTCCATTCAGGGAGATCTACTGACCATCACTTCCCGTTCGGAAGAAGGAAATGTCAGAGAGGAAATTGTCATAGATAAGGAGGGAGAAGACCTGGAAATCGGATTCAATTCCAAGTATATCGTGGATGTGTTGAAGGAAATCGATGAGGAAAAGATTTCCCTTCATCTGAAGACCAGCGTTACTCCCTGTGTGGTGAGACCGACGGAAGGAAATCGCTATGAGTACCTTATTCTGCCAGTAAGAATTCCGACAATGTAAGAAAAGCATAAGCGGACAAAAGTATGGTTATCCGGGAAATAGAACTGCAGGATTTCAGAAATTATAAGAATTTACGGGTATCCTTCAGCGATGGTATTAATATTTTTCTGGGCGAAAATGCCCAGGGAAAAACCAATCTGCTGGAGGGTATCTATTTAAATGCCATGGCAAAATCCTTTAAGACCATTCGAGAGAAGGAGATGATCCGATTCGGAGAGGATTACAGTCGGATCATAACCCGGGCCTGCTACGGAGATGATGAACATACGGTGGAAATCATCATCAGCAGAGAAGGGGCAAAGGCAATCACCATTGATGGTGTGAAAATAAGGAAAACATCAGAATTGCTGGATAAACTGCATATTATTGTTTTTTCCCCGGAGGATCTGAAGATCGTCAAAGATGAACCCACGAAGAGAAGAAACTTCATTGACCGGGAAATATGTCAGATCCGGCCGCGCTACGTCAGCGATATGAATCATTACCGCCGGGCGCTGAAACAGCGAAATGCCTGCCTGAAGGAAGAAAATAAGGATGAGCATGTTCTGGATATCTGGGATCGGGAGCTGGTGCAGTACGGCAGTCGGGTCGTCCGGATGAGAAAAGAGTTCATTCAAAAGATAGGAATAATCAGCCAGGACATTCATCACCGGATTTCCGGAGGAAGGGAAAACCTGGAGATTCAGTATGAAACGGAAATCAGCGGCGGAGGCAGCGAAGAAGAAATCTTTTATGATATGCTGAAGAGAGAACGGGAAAAGGATATGCACTATGGATCCACCGGCAGAGGACCGCATCGGGATGATCTGAAGATCTGCGCTGATGGCACGAATCTGCGCTGTTTCGGATCCCAAGGTCAGCAGCGGACAGCCGCTTTGTCTCTGAAACTGTCGGAGATAAGGATTATCGAAGAGGAGACAGGGGAAAAGCCAATCCTTCTTCTGGATGATGTACTGTCGGAACTGGACAATGAGCGACAGAAATATCTCATTAACTCCCTGGAGGAAAATCAGATGTTCATCACCACGACGGATCTGATCGGTTCCGTTGCCCGTTCTCTTCCAAAAGGAAAAATATTCACCATAAAAAATGGAGAGATCGATATTGAAATATGATATATTCTTTTCTTTTATGTAGGTTATATTTGGTTATCGCATATATTGTGCCTGAAACTATTAGTAAATAAATGGAATTTTTATAAAGGTGTACCCATTAAATAATTCAAACTTTTTTACAGTGAAATTTCCGCTCTGGCGGATTTTTTTACAATGTGTCGAGTATTTTTATGATATATTGTCTTTTTATTGAAAATCGACGATTTTCATGCTACAATATCATGTGGTATTTTATCATTTAAATGGTAGGAGAACAGAATATGACAAAAAACAATAATCTGCAAAAATACGGCGCTGAACAGATCCAGGTTCTGGAAGGTCTGGAAGCGGTCAGAAAACGACCGGGCATGTACATCGGAAGCACCGGTCTGCGAGGTCTTCATCATCTGGTTTATGAGATTGTGGATAACAGTATTGATGAGGCACTGGCCGGATTTTGCAGCACCATCAAGGTGATTATTCAGAAAGATAATTCCATTCTGGTGGAAGACGACGGCCGGGGTATGCCGGTGGATATGCACCCGAAGATGAAGAAACCGGCGGTGGAAGTGATCCATACGGTTCTACATGCCGGCGGCAAATTTGGCGGCGGCGGATACAAGGTATCCGGCGGACTGCACGGCGTCGGTGCTTCTGTCGTTAACGCTCTGTCTACGCGGATGGAGGTGGAAATCCGACGGAACGGCAGAATTTATGCTCAGGTCTATGAAAAGGGTAAGACCATTACTCCTCTGCAGGAGATCGGCAATGCCAGAAAGACCGGATCCAAAAGTATCTTCTGGCCGGATCCGGACATTTTTGATGAGGTGATCTTTGATTACGAAACCCTGCAGAGAAGGCTGCGGGAGATGGCCTTTCTGAATAAGGGCGTGAAAATCACGCTGAAGGATGAACGGGAAGGGCAAAAGAGAGAGGAAGTCTTCCACTACGAAGGCGGCATCAAAAACTATGTGGAATATATGAACGGCAATAAGGATGCTATTCATCGAGATATCATCTACTTCGAAGTCAGCGACAGTGAAAAAGAAGTGGAAGTCGCCATGCAGTACACGGAAAGCTACAGTGAGACGGTGCTTTCCTTTGCCAATAATATCAATACCACGGAAGGAGGTTTCCATCTGCAGGGATTCCGGGCCGCTATGACCAGAATTTTCAATAACTACGCCAGGAATAACAAGTTCCTGAAGGATAAGGATGAGCCTCTTTCCGGTGAAGATGTCCGGGAGGGTCTTACCGCTGTAATTTCTGTGAAACTGACGGAGCCGCAGTTTGAGGGTCAGACAAAGACCAAACTGGGCAACAGCGATATGCGGGGATTTGTGGAGGCCGCGACAGCGGATTATGTGATGGCCTTCCTGGAGGAGAATCCCAGTCAGGCCAAATCGATTATGGAGCGATGCCTGAAATCGTCCCGGGCTCGTCTGGCTGCCCAGAAGGCCAGAAAACAGGCGCGCCGGGCTAATTTCCTGGATGGCAATTCCATGCCGGGCAAACTGGCTGACTGTTCGGAAAAGGATCCGGAGATTTCCGAAATCTTCCTGGTGGAGGGTGACTCCGCAGGCGGATCCGCCAAGGAGGGCAGGGACCGGGCACGGCAGGCGATACTGCCTCTCCGCGGCAAGATCCTCAATGTGGAGAAAGCCCGGCTGGACCGGATTCTCAATTCCGATGAAATCAAGAACATGATCACCGCCTTCGGCTGTGGCATCGGTTCCGACTTTGACCTGGAAAAGCTTCGCTACCATAAGATTATTATTATGACCGATGCCGACGTGGACGGCGCCCATATCCGGACTCTTCTGTTGACTTTCTTCTACCGGTACATGACGCCGCTGATTGAGAACGGCTACGTCTACGCGGCCCAGCCGCCGCTGTTTCGGGTAAAGAAGGGAAGGGACATCTACTATACCTATTCCGACCGAGAACAGGAGAGACTGATGGCGGAGCTGACGAAGGGAAAAGGCAAGAACAGCAAAATCGAAATTCAGCGCTACAAGGGCCTGGGTGAAATGAATGCGGAGCAGCTCTGGGACACCACCATGGATTTTACCAAGCGGACGCTGATTCAGATCACCGTGGAAGACGGTGCAGCGGCAGACGAAATCTTCACCACCCTCATGGGTGACAAGGTTCCTCCGAGAAAGAAATTTATTGAAGACCACGCGATTTACGCGACTCTGGACGTATAACGAAAACACAGGCGGAATTGCCTTTGCAGAAAGAAAGGACAACGCGGAATGACGACGAATCTTCTGGAAGACCAGAAAATGATACAGCACGAGATCCATGACGAGATGAAGAACTCGTACATCGATTACGCCATGAGCGTCATCGTGGGACGGGCGCTTCCCGACGTGAGAGATGGTCTCAAACCGGTACACCGCCGGATTCTCTTTGGAATGAATGAACTGGGGATCACTCCGGACAAACCTCACCGGAAGTCGGCCCGTATCGTCGGTGATGTCATGGGTAAATACCACCCCCACGGTGACAGCTCCATCTACGAGGCCATGGTCAAACTGGCTCAGCCCTTTGCCACAAGATATCCTCTGGTAGACGGTCACGGTAACTTCGGTTCCATTGACGGAGACGGCGCGGCGGCCATGCGGTATACGGAGGCGAGGATGTCGCCTTTTGCCCTGCAGATGCTGCGAGACATCGGCAAGGAGACGGTAGACTTCATTCCCAACTTCGACGAAGAGGAAATGGAGCCGGTGGTTCTGCCTTCTCGCGTGCCGAATCTGCTGATCAACGGCAGCAATGGTATCGCCGTAGGTATGGCCACTTCGATTCCACCGCACAACCTGAGTGAAACCATTGATGCCTGCGTGAAGATGATCGACGATGAGGACTGTACGGTGGAGGATCTGATGAAGATCATCAAGGGTCCCGATTTCCCTACGGGCGCACAGATTCTGGGACGCAAGGGAATTGAGGAAGCCTACCGGACAGGCCAGGGTAAGGTACAGGTTCGGGCGGTGGCCGAGATTGAAGAGACTGCGAGGGGCAAATCTCAGATCGTTGTCACGGAGATTCCCTATCAGGTTAACAAGGCCCGGATGTTGGAACGGATCGGCGAGCTGGTCCGGGATAAAAAGATAGAAGGTATATCGGCATTACGCGATGAGTCCAATCGCAAGGGTCTGCGGGTGGTCATTGAACTGAAGCGGGATGCCAATCCCCGGGTTACCCTGAACAAACTGTACAAGCAGTCTCAGCTGCAGGAAAACTTCAGCATGATCATGCTGGCGCTGGTAGACGGACAGCCGAAGGTGCTGAATCTATATCAGATTCTGGAGGAATATCTGAAGCACCAGAAGAACGTGGTGACCCGGAGAACCCGGTTCGACCTGAAGAGGGCAGAAGACCGCGCGCATATCCTGGAAGGTCTGCGGATTGCCCTGGACAACATCGACGAAATTATCCGGATCATCCGCGCCAGCTACAACGATGCCAGGGAGAAGCTGATGGATTCCTTCGGTCTGTCCGAGGTGCAGGCCCAGGCCATCCTGGACATGCGTCTGGCCAGATTGCAGGGGCTGGAGAGGGAGAAGATCGAAGCCGAATACAAGGAACTCTGCGAACGGATCGCCTATTACAGAAGCCTGCTGGCGGATGAGAAAAAGCTCATGGACGTCATCAAGGATGAACTGCTGGAGATCAAAAAGAAATGGGGTGATAAGCGCCGCACGAAGATCACCGGCGATTCCGGCGAGATGGACATTGAGGATCTTATTGAAGAGAAGCAGGTGGCCATCACCCTGACTCATCTGGGTTATCTGAAGCGGATTCCCGCGGATACGTACAAAACCCAGAAGAGGGGAGGCAAGGGCATCACCGGCCTGACCACCAGGGAAAATGACTTCGTCCGGGATCTGATTATGTGCTCGACCCACGATGAGCTGATGTTCTTTACCAATACCGGCAAGGTGCACAAGATCCGGGCCTTTGAGATTCCCGAAGCTACGCGGACGGCCAAGGGCACGCCGGCAGTCAATTTCCTGAATCTGATGCAGCGGGAGCGGGTGACCACGATCATACCCTTCCGGGATTTCCGGGACGACAAATATCTCATCGCCGTAACGAAGAAGGGAACCATCAAGAAGACCGCCATCTCTCAGTTTGACACCAACCGCAAGACCGGCCTGATCGCCATCACGCTGCGGGATGGGGACGAGCTGGTGGGCATTAAGCAGACGTCCGGGACGGACAACGTGATCATCATCACCAGGAACGGCAAGTGCATCTGCTTCTCGGAAGAGGATGTTCGGCCCATGGGCCGCATCGCCGGCGGCGTGCGGGCCATTAAACTGGAGAATGACGATGAGGTTGTCTCCATGCAGCTGGTGCAGCCGAAGGAGCAGCTGATGGTGGTCACCGGCAAGGGCTTCGGCAAAAGAACCTCGGTGGATGAATATAAGATTCAGGCCAGAGGCGGCAAGGGCCTGCTGACCTATGACAAGAGCAAGTTCAAAAAGACCGGTAAGCTGATCGGTGCAGAGGTGGTGACCGACGAGGATGAGGTTATTCTGATCAATTCCAAAGGTGTGGTCATCCGCATCGAGGCGAAGGACGTCTCCGTTCTTGGCCGGGCGACCCAGGGCGTGAGGATCATGCGCGCCGGCGAGGATGTGGAGATCATCTCCATGGCCCGGGTCATCAACGAAGAGGAGCATGCCCGGGACGCGGAACTGGCGGCAAAGGCAAAGAAGGCGAAGAAAAAGGCCGCCGAGAGAGAAGCGAAAGAGGCGAAAGAAGCGAAGGAAAACAAAGATGACGGATCGGTGCAGACCACCATGGTCATTAACCTCTACGATCCGGACAAGGATGAGTAAACTCGCACAGGGGAAGAACGGACAACAAAATCAGGAACAGGAGAATCAACCATGAAAAGAGTTTTTTCCGGCGTGCAGCCTACAGGCAACATTCACCTCGGCAATTATCTCGGTGCGCTGAAGCAGTTCGTCGAACTGCAGGAGGATCACGAGTGCATCTATTGCATCGTGGATGAACACGCCATCACCCTTCCTCAGGATCCGAAAGAACTGCGGCAGCACATTCTGGATGTGGCGGCCCTGTACATGGCGGTGGGCGTCGATCCGAAGAAATCCATCATCTTTGTGCAGTCCTCGGTCAGTGGACACGCGGAACTGGGCTGGGTTCTCTGCTGCAATTGCTACACGGGCGAACTGTTCCGCATGACCCAGTTCAAAGCCAAGAGCAGCAGCAAGGAGTCGGTGGGCACGGGTCTGCTGACCTATCCGGTGCTGATGGCGGCGGACATCCTGCTCTACGATACGGATGTGGTGCCCGTGGGCAATGATCAGAAGCAGCACATCGAGCTCTGCCGGGACATCGCCATCCGGGTCAACCATAAATTCCGGGATACCTTCGTCGTGCCTGAAGGGCGGTTCATGAAATCCGGCGCCCGGATCATGGCGTTGGACGACCCCACCCAGAAGATGAGCAAGAGCGCCATCAACATCCACAGCCGGATTTCCCTGCTGGATGAGGACAGCAAGATCAAAAAATCCATCATGCGGGCCACCACCGATTCCGACGGAGAGATTCGTTTCGATTCGGAGAATAAACCGGGGGTCAGTAATCTGCTGAATATTTACAGCGCGTTCTCCGGAGAAGACGTGAACGACATCGCGGCGCGCTTCGCGGGCAAAGGCTACGGCGATCTGAAGAAGGAAGTGGTGGCGGCCACACAGGACGCCCTGCGGCCCATCAAGGAGAACTACGCCCAGATCCGCGAATCCGACGAGCTGAAGGCTGTTCTGCGGGACGGCGCAGAGCGGGCCGGCGCCATTGCGGAGAAAACCATGAAGCGAATCCGGGACAGGTTCGGACTGGGGTTTTGATCGGAGCGGCGTAACCATGAAAAACAGACCGATTTTTGTCACCGGATATTTCGGCGCACCCATTCGGCAGACTGCGAAAAAACTGGCCAAAGAGAAGGGTTGGCCCCTGCTGGATCTGGATCGGATCATTGAGGAGCGGGACGGCCGCACCGTTTCCCGGATCTGCATGATGAATGGTGAGCACGGCTACCGGAACCGGGAGTATGAGGTGGTGGAGGAACTGCTCAGCGGCAAAGGCAGCGCCGGCGAAGCGCGGGACGGCGGGCTGGTGATCGCCTGCGGCGACGGTATCCTTTACGACGACCAGACCGCAGGCCTGCTCCACGGCTGCGGGCTGGTGATCGCCGGAGAAAAAATGAGCCGGGATTGCCTTTGGGAAAAAGCGAAGGAGGATGCCGGAACCTGGCACGCCTTCATGAAGTTTGGCTCCGAAGAGGAGAAACGGGCCGCGTTTGACGAATACCACCGGCGGCAGCAGAAGCTCTTCGCCGCCGTGCGAAGGGAGCGGGAAAAGGACGGCCGGGACTGACGGAAACCGAACAGGATAATCATATGATCGAAACGAGAAGCGAAACAACGGAAAAAGCCGTTCTGCAGGTTGCGCGGCAGATGCTGACCGCCGCCGTCACCGCACCGAAAGCCCACGGCGCCGATCATCTGGAAGAGTATATTCTCACGGGAGAGGACAAGGATCGGTTGGCGGATCATATGCGGGAGATCTACCGCGAGACCGGGGCCGATTTTTTCAAACGGGACGCGGCCAACGTGGATGCCAGCGTCTGTGTGGTGATTCTGGCCGCGCGCAATGAACCGATTCTGCTGGAACACTGCGGGTATTGCGGATTTGCTGACTGTGCAGACATGGCAGCCGCCGGCGGCAACTGTGCCTTCA
>JAUNRL010000194.1 GCA_030535715.1 Bacillota bacterium | reverse complement strand
AACTGGAGGAGTAGAGCCGATGGCTTTTGAAGGATTATCGGATAAACTGCAGGGCGTATTCAAGGGGCTCAAGGGCAGGGGAAGCCTGACGGAGGCCGACATCAACGCCGCCATGAGAGAGGTCAAGCTGGCCCTTCTGGAGGCGGATGTCAACTTCAAGGTGGTTCGGGAGTTCGTGGCCTCCGTCAAGAAAAAATCCCTCGGTGAAGAGGTCATGACCAGCCTGACGCCGGCCCAGCAGGTCATCAAGATCGTCAATGAAGAACTGACCGACCTGATGGGCGGCACCGACAGCAAGCTGACCTATTCCCCCCGGGGCTTTACCGTCTACATGATGGTCGGTCTGCAGGGTACCGGTAAAACCACCACCTGCGGCAAGCTGGCGCTGCGGCTGAAGAAGAACGGAAAAAAGCCCATGCTCTGCGCCTGCGACATCTACCGGCCGGCGGCCATCGATCAGCTGGAGATTGTCGGTCAGTCGGTGGATGTGCCCGTGTTCACCATGCGGGAGAGCAGAGATCCTTCCGTCATCGCCAGGGCGGCGATCAGCGAAGCCGAGAAGAAGGGAATGAACGTGCTGATCATCGATACGGCCGGACGGCTGCAGATCGATGAGGAACTGATGGAGGAACTGGCGCAGCTGAAGAAGACGGTCAGACCCCATGAGATTCTGCTGGTGGTCGACGCGCTGACCGGACAGGACGCGGTCAACGCGGCCGAAGGCTTCAATGACCGGCTGGGCATCGACGGCATCATCATGACGAAGATGGACGGCGACTCCCGGGGCGGCGCGGCTCTGTCCACCAAGAAGGTCACCGGGCGTCCCATCAAGTTTGTCGGTATGGGCGAAAAGATGGACGAGCTGGAGCCTTTCCATCCGGACCGGATGGCCGGCCGGATCCTGGGCATGGGCGACGTCATGTCCCTCATCGAGAAGGCCCAGGAGGACTACGATGAGCAGAAGGCCGAGGAACTGGAGCGGAAGATCCGCAAAAACCGGTTCACCTTGGAGGACTTTCTGGAGCAGATGGGCCAGATCCGGAACATGGGCGGCATCGCCAAGATCCTGGACATGATGCCCGGCATGGGCAAACAGAAGGCCGAGGATATCGAACGGGGCGAACAGGAATTCATCCAGTTTGAGGCCATCATCCAGTCCATGACGAAGAAAGAGAGGGAGGATCCCTCCATCCTGAACGCCAGCCGCAGGAAGCGCATCGCCGCCGGCTCCGGCCAGCCGGTGCAGAAGATCAACCAGCTGATCAAGCGCTACGAAGAAGCACGCAAGATGATGCGGCAGATGATGAAGCCGGGCGCGGAGAAACGCATGAATCGAATGTTCAGAGGCTTTTAGCCTTTGCCGCTGCGCGGAGACCCTTCGTCTCCGCGGCAGATATCATGAACCATATTGTACAGGAGGAAATAAAACATGGTAAAGATCAGACTGAGAAGAATGGGTGCGCATAAGAAGCCGTTCTACCGCATCGTGGTTGCGGATTCCCGTGCGCCGAGAGACGGCAGATTCATTGAGGAACTGGGTTATTACGATCCCATGAAAAAGCCGGCGGACATCAAGATCGATGAGGAGAAGGCGAAGAAGTGGCTCGAAACCGGAGCACAGCCGACGGATACGGTCAGGACCCTGTTCAAAAAGAACGGCATTGTATAGAAAGCGGTGAGTTCAATGGTAGAATTAGTCAGTGCAATTGCAAAGTCACTGGTAGAGCATCCGGAGTTGGTCGAGGTTACGGAAACCGCGTCCGGAGACACCACGGTGATCCAGCTTAAGGTAGCGGAAGACGATATGGGGATGGTCATCGGGAAGCAGGGCAGAATTGCCAAGGCAATCCGTACCGTAGTCAAGGCGGCGGCGACCAGAATCAACCAGAAAGTGCTGGTGGAAATCGTTCAGTAACCAGACAGGAGCGCATATGAAGATATGGGCTCCTTGCTGTATTCGGGAGCGAAACAGCCGAACAGCAATCGGGAGAAACATGGAAAAGGTATTGATCGGGAAAATCACCAGCCCAACAGGGCTGAAGGGTGAGGTCAGGGTCTGGAATTATTCGGATCGAACCCGGATTTACGAGGAGACGGAAGCGTTCTACGTCGGAGACGTGCTCCGC
>JAUNRL010000033.1 GCA_030535715.1 Bacillota bacterium | reverse complement strand
TCGTCCAGCAACAATTCGTCCGGCGGCGGTTCATCCGCCGCCGGGTTTTCCGCCTGACTGGCGTCAGTCAATCGTCCATTCGTGAATATTCCAGAAGATGCCCACGCCATGGTGACCCAGAATCGTATCCGGTGTTACGCCATGAATGTTGGCGGTGCCGGCGTAGATAGCATTTACGTACGCGATGAAGGTGTAGGCCGGATCGTTCGCCATTGCCTTCTGGAAGTTGGAATAGAGCGCCTTGCGCTGTGCCGTATCGGAGGTCTCGCGGGCTGCCTTCAGCGCCTTATCCACATCCTCGTTGGAGTAGGCGCTATAGTTGGATGCCTGCTCCGTGCCGAAGACTTTGTAGGTATGGTCGTCTGCGTCGAAGGGGCTGCCCCATCCGATCAGGAACGCCGTCTGGTTGTCCCAGTCGATTTCCGCCGGGGTCTCCACCGTCACCTTCGCGCCGATCTCACCCAGATACTGGGCGCAGAGGTTGGCCATGTCGATGCGGACCTGATCGCCCTGCATGCAGTTGATCACGAATTCCAGCTTCGTGCCGTCCTTCTCGTAGATGCCGTCCTCGCCCTTCGTCCAGCCGGCTTCCTCCAGCGCGGCCGTTGCCTTTGCAGGATCGTATTCATATTTCTCGACATCCTCTTCATTGTATACGTTCTTCTGCAGCGGCGAGCAGGCGACCTGGCCGTGGCCCAGCAGCACGCTGTCGATGATGGCCTGCCGGTCGATGGCATAGCTCAGGGCCGCCGGCAGCTCCCGGTGCTCCTTGAAGAGCGGATTGTTGAAGTTGTACATGATTCCCCGGTAGTCCGCCGTGGTCATCTCGTAGACTTCGAAGCCTTCCTTGTCCTTGAACTTGCTCTCCGCCTTCGGGGTGATCTGCGCGAAATTCAGTTCGCCGGACTCCAGCTGAAGCGCCCGAGCGTCGTAATCCTCCACGATCTTGAAGATGACCTTGCCGATCTTAGGTGCGCCCTGATAATAGGCGTCGAAGGGTTCCATGACAATGCTCTGTCCCATGTCCCAGCTGACCAGCTTGTAGGGGCCGGCGCCGACGGGATTCTGGTTGAAGTCGGATTTGGTTATGTCCTGGCCGTCCAGAATATGCTTCGGCAGAACGCCAATGCTCAGATAGTCCGGCATAGCCTCGTTGGGCGCGGTCAGCACGATGTCCACGTGAATGTCGTCAATTACGTTCACCGCTTTCACGTCCTCGAAGTTGGAGGCGTTCTCCGACGCGTTGTCCGGGTTCTGAATCGCTTCGATGGTGAACTTTACGTCCTCCGCGGTCAGCGGTTCCCCGTCATGAAAAGTCAATCCTTCCCGGAGGGTGAAATGGTACGTATTGGAATCCTCGTCAAACTTCCATTCCTCCGCCAGTCCCGGTACAACCTCATCGTTCTCGTTGTGAGAGGTCAGTCCGGCAAAGAGGAGCAGATTGATTTCTCCGTGCTCGAAGAGAGCCGGGTTGATGGCGGTGTAGTCGCCGCTTCCGTAAACCAGCGTGTTGCCGTCAATTGCCGTGTCATCCGACCCGCTGTCACCGCTGCCGCCGCATCCGGTCAGTCCCACGGCCAGCACCAGCGCCAGCAGGGCCATAAGCAGAACGGTCATGTGTTTTGTCTTCCTGTTCATAATTCTTCCTTTCGTCTGTGATGGAAAAGCAACGGATGGGCTTCACGCCCATTTAACCGATCTTCTGATCAGCGCGTCTCATGTATTCACCCAGTTCTGTGAAACACAGAATCGTGAGGACAAGGAAAGTTCCCGGGATGATCAGCAGCCACCAGGCCCCGGTCAGCACGGCCTTCTGGGACAGGGACAGCAGCGTCCCCCAGGAGACCACATTGGAAGGAAGCCCCAGGCCCAGGAAGCTCAGGGTGGCTTCCGTGGCGATGGTGCTGCCGATATGGGATACGATCATATAGGAAACCTGAGCCAGATAATTGGGCATCAGGTGCCTGCGCAGGATGTAGAAAAAGCCGCCGCCCATGGTCCGTGCCGCCAGCACGAAGCCGGCGCTGCGCAGCTGACGCACCTCGCTGCGGATCATTTTGGCGATGGGCATCCATCCGGTCACGCCGATGGCCACCGAAATCGTCAGGATGTTTCCGCCGCCCGCCAGAGCCGTCAGGAACAGGACGAACAGAATCTGCGGCACGCTCATCAGGATCTCCGTCAGCCGCATCATGCCGTCGTCGACCCGGTCTGCCGCCAGGCCGGACACGGTACCGTAGAGGATGGCGATCAGCGTGGCGATCAACGTGGACAGAAGACCGATGATCAGGGAGATCCTCCCGCCGACCCAGACCACAGCGAACAGATCCCTGCCCAGGGTGTCCGTGCCGAAGAGATGCTCTCCGCTGGGTGCCTGGCTGATGGCCGAGGGATCCATGCGGTAGGGATCGCCGGGGATGAACAGGCCGGAAAGAATGCAGCCGCAGATGATCACGGCCAGAATCAGAATCGGTGCCCAGGGCAGCTTTCGTGTCTTCACAGCATCTGCCCCCTTTCCTCGCGGATCCGGGGATCCAGTCCTTCGTTGATGATCTGAGCGATGATGTTGGCCAGGATGACCACCGCGCCGGTAATCAGCGCCACCAGCATCAGCATGTTATAATCATGGTACTGGGCGCTCTCCACACCCAGCCTGCCCAGACCCGGATAGCTGAAGACCATCTCTACCACATAGGCACCGCCCAGCAGATGGGGCAGGAAAATCGCCATGATGCTGATGGTCGACGGCATGATGTTGCGGATGCCGTGACGGTAAATGACCTGCCGCTGGGTCATGCCCTTGCCTTTGCATAAGAGGACGTAGTCCTTGTTTACTTCTTCGGACAGTCGGCTCTTCATCAGATAGGCACAGTACCAGAAGTGGGTGATGATCAGCGTCACCGCGGGCAGAATCAAATGCTCTGCCCGGTCCGCGAATCCCCCGCTGCCCACGCCGCAAGCGCCGCTCATGGGCAGCCAGGACAGGCTCGAGGCGAAAAGCAGAATCATCAGCATGGCCATGAAAAATTCCGGCACGCTGCCGGCCGCCACGCCGAAGCGCTGAATCCACCGGTCGAGCCACTGCCCCTCATGCTCCACGCAGACGACGGCCGCCAGCAGTCCCAGAGCGAAAATCAGGATAAAGGAAACCGCTGTCAGAAGGAAGGTGTTGAATCCCACCTGGGCGATGACCTGGCTCACCGGCTGCCGGTACTGGTAGGAAATGCCGAAATCGCCGTGGAACGCCTGCCCGAGCCAGCGGATGTACTGCGTCGGCAGGGACTGATCGAGTCCCAGGTTATGCCGCGCCGTAGCCAGCTGCAGGGGAGACATTTTCTCCAGCGCATCGCCGTAATACGCCCGCAGGGGGTTGCCGGGCGCCAGCCGGGAAATCAGGAAGGTGATCAGAGACAGCACAAAAAGAGACAGTATCAGCTGTACGGTTTTGTTCAGGATTGTTCCCGCTATTCCCCTGCGCACGTCCGTCCTCCTGATCCGGATATCCGGTCTGCAACCGGCATTGCAAAAAAACAAAGACCGATGCCTGGTCAGGCACAGATCTTCGTGATCTTCGATACGCTTCATGCGCATTCTTCCGCTGTCAGTTTATCACAGGATCCACGTTTCTATCAAAGCGTGAAAGGCGGGCCGCCGTTCCCGCATACTCGTGAAGCGCGTTCTCCCATAAACAAGGCCCACGTCAGCGGACCTTCATTTCATGCCGTGCTTACTGTTCAATGACGTAGTACTTTCCGGTGGAAAGATCCTTGTACACCGTACCCATTTCCTGGAGCTGGTTGTCCGCGTCCATCTGCTGGGGTTTGGCGCTGTCGTATCCCTGGATCTCATACTTGTTCTGGCTTGTCTTGGTGATTGTGCCGAATTCGTCCAGGTTGACGTTCCAGCTGAGGATCAGCGCCAGCAGAAGTCCGCAGGCAAAGACGAGCATGGCATCCGCCATGTTGCCCACGCCCTCCATGGGGTTGAATTCCTCTGGCTTGCGGACGGTTCTCAGGCTGCCCCTTGTTCTCGAATTTCTCAGTTTCATCAGACGTCACATCCTCTCGTTATTCCGCTTCCGGACGGTGCAGTGTTCTTCGATCCTGTACGTCATCCAGGCCATCCATCCGGCCTTCCATCATGGCTTTTTCCGCCGCGCGGACTTCCTCCTGGAAGGTGCGCTGCACCAGGGTCTGGTCGGTTTTGGAGTTGCGCGCCGGCTGCATCTGCGTCTTCCTGCTCATCATTCCTTCCGGCGGCTGTGCTGCCGGGCGGGATGCCGCCGCTTCGGCTCCCTGTGGAACTGCCGCGGTCTGGGGCGCCGGTTTTCTCTGCTGGGGCGCCGGTCTGCCGCCCTGCTGCGGGGCTCTTCCCTGCTGCGGTCTGCCGCCCTGTCGAGGCGCGCCGGCTTTGGCAGCAGCCGGGGTTGCCTTTGCCCCTGCGGGGTGATGTCCGTTGTTCAGTTCCGCTTCGGCCTTTTCCCGTTCGGTGGACTGGACGTCCAGGATAGTCTCCATGATGGTCTCCAGGCCGATCATGTACTCTTCATACCAGTTTTTGCGGATTCCGGAGATGACGTAGGAGACCGCACCGCTGATCAGGCCGGCAACCGTCGTATCAAAGGCAATCAGCAGCGAGGCGGAAAGCGTGCTGGTGTCGCCCTGACCCAGCGCGATGAGTCCGGGGCCGAGGGGAATCAGGGTTCCCATCAGACCGAACATGGGCGCGACACGGGAAATCAAATCGGTGATCTTGACGATCTTGCCGTAGTTGATTTCCTCATCGGCAATCAGCTGTCTGGCCAGCGCCTCTCTCGTATCATCCGCATAGCTGACCCGGTTGATCAGTTCTCTGCAGGCTTCCTTCTGGCGGTTCAGTAGGCCGCTGGCCTCGATGGCCTCCTTCATCCCCGTCGTTCCCTTGCCCTGCAGCTGATCCACCAGTCCGGGGATGTTCATCTTCAGCGCCCGGCGCTCGGTGAAGATCTCCGCGATGAAACTGCCCAGCATGATGATGGTGAGCAGAATCAGCAGAACCAAAATGATGATCGTAGGAATCTGCAGTGAGCTGCTGACGACTCTCAGTATTTCTTTTACTAAATCTCCCATGTTGTACTTTCCTCCCTGTGCTGTTGTTTGTTATGTCCTGTCTGTTCAGACTTGATTGTCTCGTTTGCGCCGGTCGCTCCGTCCTTTCGGTTTCGACCGACTCCAATCTCTTCGCTGTGCGAACCGTCGCGCCTGTTATTTCTTCAGTTTCAGTTTCTTCGTTTTGCCCGTCTGTGACGCCACCGCGCTCGCCGCGCGGGTATCCACACGAAATCTCCGGATCCGTCCGACCATCCCGGCACCGCAGGCCGCCGCCGCGGCCGCTGCCGAACCTGCTGCCGGGCCGAAGTCCAGATACAGTTCATCTTCCATATCCGCCTCCGACCAGTCATCGTTGCTGTCGTTCCAGTCATCCGCCGTAGTGTTGTCCCACGGATTGGTGGTCTCCTGCGGCTCTTCCTGGATCTGCGGTCCCAGGAAGACCTCCTTGACCGTAATGGTCCGATCCGGGGCGTAGGTCACATTCGGCGGCAGTGACGACGTCGTCTCCCCGCCGTCGCCGTTGATCCGGGTAGACCGGGTCACACCCCCGCCGGAATACTTGCGGGTGGTGTATTTGTATTTGGCGGTTAACTTGGAGCCGGATTTGGTTGCCTTTACGGTAGATTCATTTAATCCGGTATAACCATTCTTTCCCTTGATGATTACGGAGTACTCATTCTCGTCTCTCGAAACGGATTTGACATCCCAGTATTTCTTATCTATTGTCTTGTCATTGGGATCTTTAAGTGTAAGATGCTCCTTCATCTCGCTGGTAGAATAGGCCTTGCCCTTAACGAGATTGTGAGCCGTAACCGTGGCGTTGGCAACGTCTTTGGGATTGGCCGTGAAGGGCTTTGTTTCCGGTGGCGCTGTGGTTGCTTTTTCTCCATTATCCTGAACGCTTCCCGCTTTTTTACTGATGCTGTCCGTTGCATTAATTGTGTACGTGCCCGCCGTCTTCACGGTTATTGTTGTCTCCATCCCGCTTGCCGAAGAAAACGCAGCATTCCCGCTGCCCGCCACGCAGAACCAGGTTATGTTGACATATTTTTTTGCTTCATCCGAACTGCCGTTAAAAAAGTCATCGTCACTGCTGAACGTGACTTTTGCCTTTAGATTCTTCTGTTCATCTTTGGCGAGGGAAAGAGATGATGGGTCGATGGCAATGGATGCTACTTCAGGTCTGTAGGAATTCGGCATGGTCATGTCAATACCATCTTTCGCATTCGCCTTTTGCACCCAGATATCTCCGCTCTGCTGGTAGATATAGGCCTTTCCGTCCTTCTCAACAATCATGTCACTGGAATCCAGATTAACCAGTGAACCGCCGTCTTCCGTAGTAACTTTACTGGGAGATGGTGATGTCTTGACTTTGTCAATCAGGGCACCTACAGGGTGACCTTTGACGGTTATCGGATCCCCTGTTGCCTCATCGTAACCAATGGTAATATCCGTTTCGCTTCCAATATCGCTGACCTTTATCTTATTTGACGTATTTGTTGAATCTGATACGCTTGGGACGTAAACCGATACTTTGACCTCTGCTGCGGCATACGCGCTCTCCGTATCAATGGTCAGCACCACGGCGCACTGAAGCACCGCGATGGTGATTGCGCAAATCGCGGCCAGGGCTCTTCGGCGGATATCTTTTCTCTTTGTTTTCTTTGCGTCGTTCATTATCCTCATCCTGATCCGAATCGCAGCCGGACCATCTTTTGGCAAACATAAAAATAGCAGGATGTCAGTTGTTCACCGTCTATCCAATCACTTCTTTCGTCCCACTTGCCTATCATTATAACTGAAAGAACTGAAAATCACAACCGGTATATGTGAAAAAGCTCGGGAACCGTTCCGATGGGGCCATTATCATCCTCATCATGGGGCTGCTGGCCCCATAGTGAAATCGCCAATTTGCAGGATGGAAATCAGCGAAGGACAGATTCCCCGGATGGGTTCCGGGAAACGCCCCGGAGAGGTCAGTCCCTCCGGCAGCTTATCGCCGGAGATGACCGGGGCAATCTTACAGCCGGTCCATGGCCGCCTTAATGGCGGCGGGCAGGCGGCGGCACTTGGCCTCGGAGATGGAGGCGACGGAGACGCGCAGGCCCAGCTTCAGGGGAACGAGGAAAATATCCTCTTTTTCCAGCTCGCGGCTGACGGCGTCGGGATCGTCGCAGGGAACACTGACGAAAAAGCCGGCATCAAAGGGAACGATGGAAAGGCCCGCTTCCTCCGCCGCTTCACTGAAGGCGCGGCCACGGGCCAGAAGCATATCCCGGTAGCCGGCGCGCTCCTCGTCCACCCGGGCCAGCAAAGCCGGATCATCGTAGATCCGGGAGAGGATCACCTGGCCGAAGCGGGCGCTGTTGGACCAGGTTCCCCGGGAGGAGAACTCGCAGACCCGCCTGAACTCGGCGGCGATCTCCGGCGTTTTCGCCACACAGATCATGGCGCCGCAGCGACCGCCGTAGAGGGTGTATGTCTTGGATAGGCTGTAGGCGATGATCGGAAGAACATTCTCCGGCAGGCGGTTCAGTTTGGGCAGAAACCGCCGGTACTCTTCCTCGTCGCCGGCAAAATCGATGTAGGCCGCGTCGATGACCAGGGCGATGGGCCTGCCCTGCTTCGCTTCTTCACAGAGCGTGTCGATCACCGCATCCCAGTCCTGAAGGGTCAGGGAGTAGCCGGTGGGATTGTGGGCAGGGGTGTTCAGGATGATGACCAGACTGGATTGCCTTTGCAGAAGCCGGGCGCACTGATCCGCGAAGGAGGCGGCATTGAACCGGCGCTCCTCGTCAAAAAGCTCGAACACCGCGATGCTCCGGCCGATCTCGCCGGCGATGGTGTTGTAGGGAGCCCAGTGCCAGTTGCTGGTCAGAATCTGATCGCCGGGGCAGGAGTAATTGGACATCACGTTGCGCAGAGAGCCGGTTCCGCCGGGGGTAGCCACTGCTTCGATGAACCCCTCGGGGACGTGGCTGCCGAACGCCGCCTTCTGCACGCCCTCCCGGAAAGAGGCGCCGCCGCCGATGGGCGCATACTCCGCGTAGTCATTCGGCTCCAGCTGATGGAAGACCTCGTTCACGGAATCCAGCACGATCAGATTTCCGTCGTCATCGAGCAGCGCGCCGATGGTGGCGTTGACCACCGCGTCAGCCCCCTTCTTCGCGATAGCCGCTTTGGCCCGGCTGCTGATGCCGAAGATCTTGTCTTCCCGGGGGATGGTTCTCCCGTTCTGTCTCGCTAAGATAAATTCCTGTGCCACGATATTCTCCTTTCGGGTTCTGGGTTCAAGAAAAAAAGGCAGCCCCGCCGGTCAGCGGATTCTCCGTCCGGTCAAAAAGCAATCCTTACATAGTGTATCATCTTTCCCGCTGCGCGGAACTTTTTTTCGTACTCGGTGCAGACCTGCGCGGCCGGCAGATCCGTGCTGTGCAGATCCCACTCGACGATCTCCGGCGTCCAGCCGCAGGCGGCGATCTCCTCCAGAGTGAACGTGAAGAGGTCGTCGTTGTCGGTTTTGCATTCCAGGAAGCCGCCCGGCTTCAGGGCTCCGGCGTATTCCTGCAGCCGTCCCCGCCAGGTCAGGCGCCGCTTATAGTGGCGGGCCTTGGGCCAGGGATCGCTGAAGTTCAGATAGATGCCCGACAGGCTGCCATCGGTGAAAAGGGCTGTCATATCATTGACAAAGCAGCAGGCAAAGCGGAGGTTGTCCAGAGGCGCCGGCCCGCTGTGTGCAGCGGCAGCGTCAGGCACAGTTCCGCCCGACCGGACGCCCGCCATGCGGATCGCCTTCTCCATTGCCCGCAGGAGAACCGTCTCCTGACCCTCGATGCCCAGATAATCGCCCGCCGGATCCTGAAGCGCCTTCGCGATGAGGAAGTCCCCCTTGCCGCAGCCGATCTCCGCGTAGAGAGGCCGGCGGTCTGCCGCCGACGCGCCGTCGAAACCGGCGGCTCCATCAGCGGCCGCCCGCCGGTCCGGGAAGCATTCATCCCAGGCACCGGAGCCGGGTTCGCGCACCAGCCATCCGCCGCAGGCTTCCAGCCGCTTATCCAGATCTTTTGCCTTTCGCTGTCTCATTTATCTCCGCTTCGTTTCCGCCGCGCTGCGCTCATCTCCACGCAGTGGAGCAGGCCCGCTCCGCAGTATCCTCCGCTACCACAATATCCGTTCCAGCACGATGATCGCCAGAAACGCCGCCAGAAGCAGCGCGCCGGCAAGGTCTCTGCGTGCGAACCGGATCTCGTTCATCCGTGTCCGCTTCACGCCGCTGCCGTAGCAGCGGGCCTCCATGGCCATGGCCAGATCCTGAGCGATCCGGAAGGCGCTGATGAACAGCGGCACCAGAATCGGCACCAGAGCCTTCGCCCGGCGGATGATATTTCCCGTTTCAAAATCCGCGCCTCTGGCCTGCTGCGCCTTCATGATCTTGTCCGTCTCCTCCAGAAGAGTCGGAATAAACCGCAGGGCGATGGTCATCATCATGGCCAGCTCGTGC